>NZ_PUQF01000007.1:0-269081 GCF_003331015.1 Enterobacter sp. GER_MD16_1505_Eko_090
GAAAGCGTGCGTATTGCCTGAAAACACAACCCGCTACGGGGGAGACTTACCCGAAATCTGATTTATTCAACAAAGCCATTTTGCGGTATCCAGGCCCCGGATACATACTTTTTTGAACGAAATCAGAAATCCATTGTGTACCGTCATACATAGTCATGTGGCCTATGCCATTTCCACCTGGGTATGGCTGTATCACGGCCACATCACCAGCAATTAACGTTGAACCAGGCGGCAGCTCACTGAATCCAGCACGTAATAATTCAACCCCATAATCTTTTGCATAATCTGTGTTCGCTACCTTAACACCGCCAGCCAGAATGGCAAGGCGGGTAAACTTAGCACATTCACTATGAGAGCGCCCCAGAGCGTGTGAACGGAGATACGAAACCGCAGCGTCTTTATTCCAACTCATTCTTAGTTCCTTTAAGTAAATAAGAATGAAATTATCACATTAACCACATATAGAGCGTGGGATTAAATGTGCTGATTTTATTGCATCTGCATAGGGAAACAGGTGCTTAGCACCTTCGTTAATACCTCTGTATCTGCTTAAAAAAGTGTCGAGACATTAATTACCTAAAAACAATACGCATAATATCAGGTGGATTACACTTCATAGTGCGGCCTCGCTTTTTCCGCACCGGACAACCTGAGGATGACAATCATGGGAAGCAAAAAGAAAACCCCTGTCGCTGTTGATGTCGTATCGAATGCACCGCTTAAGACCAAAGAGTATGAAAAAGAGCTCCGCCGCCTGCACGTCGAACTGGTTAAGCTCCAGCAGTGGGTCGTCGCCAAAGGGTTAAAAGTGTGTATTGTTTTTGAAGGACGCGATGGTGCTGGCAAAGGCGGCACCATTAAAGCGATCACCGAGCGCGTCAGCCCGCGCGTCTTTCGCGTTGTTGCGCTCCCTGCCCCGACGGAAAAAGAAAAAAGCCAGCTCTACTTCCAGCGCTATGTGCCCCACCTGCCCTCGGCGGGTGAAATCGTGATCTTCGATCGCAGCTGGTATAACCGCGCGGGCGTGGAACGGGTGATGGGGTTCTGCACGGAGGAACAGGCGGAGAAATTTTTAGACGGCGCGCCGGTCATGGAAAAAGCGATGGTCGATGCTGGCATTATCCTGCTGAAGTACTGGCTGGAGGTAACGCCGAAAGAGCAGGAGCGCCGCCTGCGCGACCGTATTAACGATGGGCGTAAGATCTGGAAGCTGTCGCCGATGGATATTAAGTCTTTTAACCTCTGGGACGAGTACACCCTTGCGCGCGACGCCATGTTTGAAGCCACCGATACCGCCTGGGCGCCGTGGTTTGTGGCGCGTTCAGAGGATAAAAAACGCGTGCGCCTGAATATTATTTCGCATCTGCTTTCGCAGATCCCGTATAAAGAAATTCACGTCGACAAGGTGGATTTACCGAAGCGCAAAATCGGCAAGGTCAAACCCACGAAATATCCGTTCCGGTATGTAGAAGAGCGGTTCTGATTTGAAGAGTAGGCCCGCGCAAGCGCAGCGCCGCCGGGCAAAGCCGACGGCGCAGGTTTTACTTCATCCCTTCCGTACTTTCCTGTTTCGCTTCCAGCCGTTCCACATCACGGTACCAGCGCGGATGGTGTTTCTGCGCCCAGCGGCGGCTCACCTTCCCTTCAATCATGCCTTTAATCGATCCTTTCACCCAGAACGCCATATACATATGGATCAGGATGGCGTGAATCAGAATGATGGCCGACGTCGCGTGGATCAGCAGCGCGTAGCGAATCACCTGTATCGGGAAGTAGTGTGCAAAATACGGACGCCAGATAATCACCCCGGTCACCAGCAGCACAAAAATCATGCTCATGATGGTCCAGAACATCATCTTCTGCCCGGCGTTGTATTTCCCCACCTTCGCGACTTTGTGCTCGTTACCCTTCAGGACTTCAACGATCCCTTTCACCCACGGGATATCCTGCTTGTCCGGGATATTGTGATGGACGAAGCGCACGAACATAAACATCAGCACCACGAAAATCAGCACGCCGAAGAACGGGTGCAGAATGCGCCCCATCTGCGGCGTACCGAAGGTTTCGGTCAGCCACTGCAGCGTCGGGAAGAAGAACGAAATTCCCGATACCGCCACCAGGAAGAAGCAGATCACTACCGTCCAGTGACAGGCGCGATCGACAAATTTGGTGCGCACTATCATTTTCGACTTACTCATGATGCTCCTCCTCGTCGTCATCCGCCTCTTTGTTTGGCCCGATACCGATGTAGTGATAAATCAGCCCGGCAAAGGTGGCGATAAAGCCCGCCGCGGACAGCGGCTTGAGCGCCCCTTTCCACAGGTTGATGGAGGTATCGATCGCCGGATCCTTCGGCAGATTGTGGTACAGCTCCGGCTGGTCGCTATGGTGCAGCACATACATGACGTGCGTGCCGCCCACGCCCTGCGGGTTGTAAATGCCCGCTTTGTCGTAGCCCCGCGCTTTGAGCTTATCGACGCGTTCCTGCGCCACCTCCAGCATCTCTTTTTTGGTGCCGAAGTGAATGGCGCCGGTTGGACAGGTCTTCACGCAGGCAGGCTCCTGCCCGACGCTGACGCGGTCCACGCACAGGGTGCATTTGTATACCCGGTTATCCTCTTTATTGAGGCGCGGGATATTAAACGGACAGCCCGCGATGCAGTACCCGCAGCCGATGCAGTTGTCCTGCTGGAAATCGACGATCCCGTTGGCGTACTGGATAATTGCCCCGGCAGACGGGCACGCCTTCAGGCAGCCCGGATCTTCACAGTGCATGCAGCCGTCTTTGCGGATGAGCCACTCCAGTTTGCCGTTCTGGTCGGTTTCGCTAAAGCGCATCACCGTCCAGGATTTGGCACTCAGATCCGCCGGATTGTCGTAGACCCCAACGCAGTGCCCCACCTCGTCGCGAATATCGTTCCACTCCGAACAGGCCACCTGACAGGCCTTACAGCCCACGCAGGAGGAGACGTCGATAAGCTTGGCGACCTCTGCCTTGTAGTCCCGCGCGCGGGGCGCGGGCGTTATGGGGTTGGTCGCGGAGCGTTTAATAATGTCTTGTGTTTCCATCGCCATTTAATCGCTCCTTACGCTTTCTCGATGTTGACCAGAAACGCTTTATACTCCGGCGTTTGCGAGTTGGAATCGCCGACGTTTGGCGTCAGGGTGTTGGCGATGTAACCTTTTTGCGCAACGCCCTCAAAGCCCCAGTGCAGCGGGATACCGACAGTTTCTACCTGCTGGCCGTGCACGTTCAGACTTTGCAAACGACGGGTGACCACCGCCACCGCGCGAATAAAGCCGCGCTTGCTGCTCACCTTCACGCGGTCGCCGTTGGCGATGCCTTTGGTTTTCGCCAGCGTTTCGCTTATCTCCACAAACTGTTCCGGCTGCGCGATGGCGTTAAGCCGCGCGTGCTTGGTCCAGGTATGGAAATGCTCGGTCAGGCGGTAGGTCGTCCCTACGTACGGGAACTTGTCCTTTTTGCCCAGGCGCAGCACGTCGTCTTCGTAGATCCGCACCACCGGGCTGGAGACCACGTTCGGGTGCAGCGGGTTGGTGCCGAGCGGCGTTTCCATCGGCTCGTAGTGTTCCGGGAACGGTCCTTCCGCCAGCTTGTTGAGGGCAAACAGGCGCCCCAGCCCTTCCGGCTGCATGATAAACGGCCCGGTGTTGCTGCCCGGCGCGGCGGTGCTGTAGTCCGGGATGTCGTTCCCCGTCCATTTCGCCCCGTTCCACTGGATCAGCATGCGCTTCGGATCCCACGGCTTGCCGTTGATATCCGCCGACGCGCGGTTGTAGAGCACGCGACGGTTCAGCGGCCACGCCCATGCCCAGCCCAGGGTGTTGCCCAGGCCTGACGGGTCAGCGTTGTCGCGATTCGCCATCTGGTTACCCTGCTCCGTCCAGCTGCCGGTGTAGATCCAGCAGGATGATGCCGTGGTACCGTCGTCACGCAGCAGCGCGAAGCTGTTCAGCAGCTGGCCTTTCTTCGCCACCAGATTGCCGTTTGCGTCATACAGATCCGCCAGCGCCACGCCGTTGTTCTCTTTCGCGACCTCTTCGGATTCAGGACGATCCGGCTGCTTGTAGTGCCAGCTCATCTTCAGCAGCGGCTCAGCGCCTTTGCCGCCTTCAGTGCGGTACATTTCGCGCAGACGGTGGTAAATCCCGGCGAGGATCTCGCCGTCGTTTCGCGCTTCGCCCGGCGCGTCCTGGCCTTTCCAGTGCCACTGCAGCCAGCGGCCGGAGTTGGCAATGGAGCCGTCCTCTTCCGCAAAGCAGGTGGACGGCAGGCGGAACACTTCGGTCTGAATCGAGGCCGGATCGACATCGTTCGATTCCCCGTGGTTCTGCCAGAAGGTGGAGGTCTCGGTCACCAGCGGATCGATAACCACCATGTACTTCAGCTTGCTCAGGCTGCGAACGACTTTGTTCTTGTCCGGGAAGGAGGCCACCGGGTTGAAGCCCTGGCAGATATACCCCGTGACGTCGCCCTTATCCATCATGTTGAAATACTTGATAACGTCGTAAGCCTGATCCCACTTCGGCAGCCACTCAAAGCCCCAGTCGTTCTCTTTCTGCGCCGCATCGCCGTAGAAGGATTTCATCAGGCTGACGTAGAATTTCGGATAGTTGCTCCAGTAGTTCACCTGATCCGGCAGCGTCGCTTTTGGCGTGTTCGCCGCCAGATAGCTTTGCAAATCCGTCTGTTTTTCAGACGGCAGCGTCAGATAGCCCGGCAGGCTGGTGGAGAGCAGACCGAGATCGGTCAGGCCCTGAATGTTTGAGTGGCCGCGCAGCGCGTTCACGCCGCCGCCTGCCATCCCCATGTTGCCGAGCAGCAGCTGGATCATCGCCATGGTGCGGATGTTCTGCGCGCCCACGGTGTGCTGCGTCCAGCCCAGCGCGTACAGGAACGTGGTGGTTCTGTCGGCGGCGCTGGTGGAAGCCAGCACTTCACACACCTTCAGGAAGTCCGCTTTCGGCGTGCCGCAGATGTTCTCCACGACGTCCGGCGTATAGCGGGAGACGTGCTGCTTCAGCAGGTTCCACACGCAGCGCGGATGCGTGAGCGTTTCATCGCGCATCGCATAGCCGTTTTCATCGAACTGATAGTTCCAGGACGTTTTATCGTACTGGCGTTTTTCGGCGTCATAGCCGCTAAACAGCCCGTCTTCGAAGGCAAAATCATCCCGCACCAGCAGGTTCGCGTTGGTGTAGTGCTTAACGTATTCCGCGTTAATTTTGTTGTTTTCGATCAGGTACAGCAGCACGCCGGACAGGAACGTAATGTCCGTACCGGAGCGGATCGGCGCATAGATATCGGCCACCGATGCCGTACGCGTAAAGCGCGGATCGACGACGATAAGCGTCGCATCGTTGTTGTTTTTCGCTTCCATCGCCCAGCGGAATCCCACCGGATGGGCTTCAGCGGCGTTACCGCCCATCACCACCACGACGTTCGCGTTTTTGATATCAACCCAGTGGTTGGTCATCGCACCGCGACCAAATGTTGGAGCAAGACTTGCTACCGTTGGTCCGTGTCAGACGCGCGCCTGGTTGTCTACCGCCAGCATGCCGAGCGAGCGCACAAATTTTTGCGTCAGCATGCCGGTTTCATTACTGGCCGCCGAGGCGCATAGCATGCCGGTGGAAAGCCAGCGGTTGACCGTCACGCCCTGCGCGTTCTTTTCAATAAAGTTGGCGTCGCGGTCGGCTTTCATCAATTTCGCAATACGGGAGAAGGCCTCATCCCAGGAGATACGCTGCCATTTGTCGGAGCCCGGCGCGCGGTATTCGGGGTAGCGCAGGCGGTTTTCGCTGTGGACGTAGTCCAGCAGCCCCGCCCCTTTCGGGCATAACGCCCCGCGGCTCACCGGATGATCCGGATCCCCTTCAATGTGATAAATCGCTTCTCTGGCGTTCTTCGCGCCATCGCCCAGGCTATACATTAAAAGCCCACAACCCACGGAGCAGTATGTGCAGGTGTTACGGATCTCTTTGGCGCGCAGCAGTTTATAGTTGCGCGCCTGAGCCAGCGCCATTTTGGGAGCAAATCCCAGCATTGCGGCTGTTGTTCCGGCCATACCGCCCGCGCAGATTTTAAAAAATTGTCTGCGGCTGACGTCCATTGCTGTCCTCGTTATCTGAAAAGACTTCGCGCCGCAAACTAACAGCAAAGCCCCTGATTTTATTGCGTCAAATCAAGGTCATCAGCCTTCCCCCCCTTAATAGTCACCTCAGCAACGTTTCATTACCCCTTTTTGATTAACGGCTTAAGAGAATAATTCACGACAGCGACAGGCGTAATGCGATACATTTTTCCTTTAATTTTTATTGTGATGGCGAGTAATGGACAGAAAGAGAGCAACGCTTATTGGGCTGGCGGCAATACTGTTATGGAGCACCATGGTCGGCCTTATTCGCAGCGTGAGTGAGGGACTGGGCCCGGTAGGCGGTGCAGCGATGATTTACACCCTCAGCGGATTACTGTGTCTGGTGACGGTAGGATTTCCTGATATCCGACGGTTTTCTCCCCGCTATCTTATTGCCGGCAGCGTTTTATTTGTCAGCTACGAAATATGTCTGGCGCTGTCGCTGGGCTATGCCGCAACGCGATCGCAGGCGATTGAAGTGGGCATGGTCAATTACCTTTGGCCGAGCCTGACGATCGTATTTGCGATTTTGTTCAACGGGCAAAAGTCTACCCTGTGGGTGATCCCCGGCTTGCTCATTTCGCTGCTGGGCGTGTGCTGGGTATTGGGCGGCGAAGAAGGATTACACCTTGAGGAAATAACCCGGAATGTCGTTTCCAGCCCTCTGAGCTATGCGCTGGCGTTTGCCGGGGCCTTTATCTGGGCCGCCTATTGCACCGTCACCAGCAAATTTGCGAAAGGGCAAAACGGCATCACCCTGTTTGTTTTGCTGACCGCGCTGAGTCTGTGGGTGAAATATGCCCTGAGCGATCAGCCCGACATGGTGTTCACGCTTCCGGTAGTCGTGAAGCTGGTTATGTGCGGTATCGCGCTTGGGTTTGGTTACGCCGCCTGGAATATTGGCATCCTGCACGGTAACGTCACGGTTCTGGCTGCCGTATCCTATTTTACCCCCGTGCTTTCTGCCGCGCTTGCCGCCGCGGTGCTAAGCTCCCCCCTGTCATTCTCGTTCTGGCAAGGCGCGCTGATGGTCTGCGCAGGGTCGTTGCTCTGCTGGTACGCCACACGAAAATAACGCTGCTCGACTGGCCGGGGGAATTTCAACCCGGCAACATAATTAACATAAATTTAAAATGTGATCAGGCATCAGAATATTTATCATGATAATAGAGCGTCTGTTTAAGTTCGGTTTATATTGAACGCCTTCTGTAAAGGCACCTGAAGCGAGCTGACACAAACTGACAACCCAATGAAATTAGTGAATGATGAATATTAACGCTCTGGATAGCATGGCGTGCAATAATTCAGCTCTGACAGTTTTATGATAATATGCGGAATAGACGCTGAAAAATTAAATAACCCATTGTTTTTAAAGAAAAGCAGCAATACCACCCTCATTAAACCCTCGGAAATTGCGAAATTTAACGCGATAAACAAAAACCATCAGAAATTATAGTAAAAGCAATAATCCCACTGACTAAATAACTATTAATCGTATAAATTCCAACCACATTGTTTGAATGATCGCCTTCTCAGACGATCGAGATCACACTAATTGAAATTATCTCTAATATTTTGAAACTTATTATTGAAATAAGACTACGAGATTTTTAAGAATAGCATGCCATTGACGAACAGCCTCGTTTAGAAATCGTTCAAAGTGGTTCAGGAAATACCGAAAAAAATTATAAGGAACATTTAAGATGAAACTTAAATTAGTTGCAGTGGCAGTCACTTCCATGCTGGCAGCAGGCGTTGTTAACGCTGCCGAAATTTACAACAAAGACGGTAACAAGCTGGATCTGTACGGTAAAGTGACAGGTCTGCACTATTTCTCTGATGATGCTGGCGCAGATGGCGATAAAACCTACATGCGTATCGGCTTCAAGGGTGAAACCCAGGTTAACGATCAGCTGTCCGGTTACGGCCAGTGGGAATACCAGATTCAGGGCAACAAAGACGAAGGCGACAACCAGTCCTGGACTCGTGTGGCGTTTGCAGGTCTGAAGTTCGCGGAAGCAGGTTCATTCGATTACGGTCGTAACTACGGCGTGATTTACGACGTGACCTCCTGGACCGACGTTCTGCCAGAATTCGGCGGTGACACCTACGGTGCCGACAACTTCCTGCAGTCTCGTGCTAACGGCGTGGCAACCTACCGTAACCAGGACTTCTTTGGTCTGGTTGATGGCCTGAACTTTGCTCTGCAGTATCAGGGTAAAAACGGCAGCGTAAGTGGTGAAAACACCAGCGGCCGCAGCCTGCTGAACCAGAACGGTGACGGCTATGGCGCATCCCTGACTTACGATCTGGGCGAAGGCTTCAGCGTAGGTGGTGCAATGTCCTCCTCCCGTCGTACCGCTGACCAGAATGCGGCTGGCGTATACGGTGAAGGCGACCGCGCAGAAGTATACAGCGGTGGTGTGAAATACGACGCGAACAACATTTACCTCGCGGCGCAATACTCTCAGACCTACAATGCAACCCGTTTCGGTACCTCTAACAACAAGCGTACCGACATTTACGGCTTTGCAAATAAGGCGCAAAACTTCGAAGTTGTGGCCCAGTATCAGTTCGACTTTGGCCTGCGTCCGTCTATCGCTTACCTGCAGTCTAAAGGCAAAGACATCGAAAACTTCGGCGACCAGGATCTGGTGAAATACATCGATGTTGGCACGACCTATTATTTTAACAAAAACATGTCCACCTACGTGGATTACAAAATCAACCTGCTCGATGACAACAAGTTCACTCGCCAGGCAGGCATCGGTACCGACAACATCGTAGCGCTGGGTCTGACCTACCAGTTCTAAATCTTGTCTCTCCAAAAGCCAGCTGAACAGCTGGCTTTTTTATCGCCCTCTTTTACCCGCCAGACGACTCCCCGCCCGCTGCCCGTCGCAGCCAGTTTTGCAGCAGCTTGCCGTCCTCGGTCATCTCTGAATCTGAGCGCACGCAGAGGTAGTAGTCGCGTCCGTCATCAATCGGTAGGTCAAAGATCTTCACCAGCTCGCCGCTCTCAAGATACGGCGCAATCAGCGGCTCCCGCATCAGCGCACACCCCAGACCCGCCTGTACGCCCGCCAGCGTCAGCAGACCGTCCTCAAACATTGGACCGCTGCGGCGAACGGGACGCTTCACCCCCTGCTGTACAAACCACTGCGCCCACGTCGTGCGCTCCTCATCGTGCAGCAGCGGCATCTGCAGCAGTTGCTCAGGGGTGTCGATATGGCCATGCACGCGCAAAAACGCGCGGCTACACACCGGCACCATCTGCCCGGAAATCAGCTTTTCACTCTGATAGCCCGCCCACTGTCCGTTACCAAAACGAATCGACATGTCCGACGCGTCGCTCAGATAGTTACGGTGGTTGGCATACACCACGTTGATCTCGGTTTGCGGGTTGGCGCGCATGAACGCAGGCAAGCGCGGGATAAACCACCCCATACCAAAAAGCGGGATCAGGCTGATGGTGACCTGACGCGTTTGCGCCTGCTCCGCCAGGTGCTCCGTCGCCTGGCGCAGCACGTTAAACGCAGCACGGATCGAGCGGTAGTATTCCCGCCCGTGCTGGCTCAGCACCAGCCTGCGCCCCTGACGCTCCGTCAGCGGCATTTGCAGGTACCCTTCGAGCACCCTGAGCTGATGGCTGACGGCCGACGGAGAAATGTCCAGCTCCTGCGCGGCCAGCGTGACGCTGCCCAGCCGGGCAATGGCCTCAAAGGCACGCACAGCCCGAAGCGGCGGATCGTTTGCAAGGCGACTTTCTGCATACGCAGGCAGGCCAACCAATTGTTCTGTTTTATTCATATGTTGATTTCTTTAGGCTTTTCACCCAAAAACAGGTCTTCATTATATTTATATAAATCATAAAGATAGAACAATATCTATTTATCATAAGAAATAATAGATGTGTATTTTACAATTTTATTCATTTATTGGATGGTAGCCGCAGAACGAGCACTTTGCGGGTACAGACGTTGGATACACTCATACAACAACTGATCAACGGTGTGATGCTGGGAAGCATCTACGCGCTGATCGCGCTGGGCTATACCATGGTGTATGGCATTTTGCGCATTATTAACTTTGCTCACGGCGATATTCTGATGGTCGGCGCGCTCACCACGCTCTCCGCCAGTAATGCCCTGAATACCACTTTTCCGCATATGCCGCAGCTGTTGCAGCTCGGCGTTGCCCTGATGATTGCCATGGCCGTCTGCGCCCTGCTGGCGATGGCCGTGGAACGCTTTGCCTACCGTCGACTGCGCAACGCGCCGCGCCTCGCGCCGCTGATCTCGGGTATCGGCGTGTCCGTCCTGCTGCAAACCGTGGCGATGATTATCTGGACGCGCAACCCGCTGATGTTCCCGCAGATCCTGCCGATGGACCCTATCGCCGTCACGTCCGGCAGCGAAGCGCATCCTCCTGCCATCGTCACCATCACCGGTATCGTCACCGTTGTCCTGGCGCTGGCGGTGATGACCGGGCTGTGGCTGCTGGTGGAATACACCCGTCTGGGGCGCGGCATGCGCGCCGTGGCGGAAAACCCGCGCGTGGCCACGCTGATGGGGGTTAACCCAAACGCCATTATTACCCTGACGTTTGCCATTGGCGGCGTATTTGCCGCGCTGGCAGGCGTGATGATGGCCAGCAACTACGGTAACGCCAGCTTCTCGATGGGCTTTTTGCCCGGGATCAAGGCCTTTACCGCCGCCGTGCTGGGGGGCATTGGTAACATTCGTGGCGCCATGATTGGCGGCATCCTGCTCGGCATTATCGAAGCGCTGGGCGCAGGCTACTTGGGTGAACTGACCCACGGCGTATTTGGCAGCAACTATCAGGATGTCTTTGCCTTTATGGTGCTGATCCTGGTGCTGGTCTTCCGTCCGGCTGGCCTGCTGGGCGAGCGCGTGGCGAACAGGGCGTAAGGATTTCCATGACAACACTTCAACTCCAGACCCCGGCGACGACGCGCAAATTCTGGTCAGGCATGAGCCTGTTCTGCCTCGCGCTGCTGATTGCGCCCGTGGTGGCCACGCAGCTTGGCGGCAACTACTGGGTGCGCGTCATCGACTTCGCCCTGCTCTACATCATGCTGGCGCTCGGGCTTAACATTGTGGTCGGCTATACCGGCCTGCTGGACATGGGCTTTATCGCCTTTTACGCGGTCGGCGCCTACCTCGCGGCACTGATGGCTTCCCCGCACCTGCTGGAGGTGTTCCCGATCCTCGGCGTCTGGTTCCCGGAGGGGCTGCATACCTCGTATCTGCTCATTATTCCGCTGGCCGCCCTCGTCGCGGCCGTCTGCGGGATGTTACTCGGTGCTCCTACGCTCAAGCTGCGCGGGGACTACCTGGCGATAGTGACCCTCGGCTTTGGCGAAATTATCCGCATCCTGATGCGTAACCTCGACCGTCCGGTGAACATCACCAACGGCGCAAAGGGCATAACCGGAGTGGATACGCTGAACCTGTTCGGCCTGAAGTTCAGCGGCGTATACCACTGGTTTGGTTTCAAAGTACCCGCGCTGTGGCTGTGGTACTACCTGCTGATGCTGGTGATTATCGCGATCGTCTTCGTCTGCCTGCGCCTGCAGCATTCCCGTATTGGCCGCGCCTGGCACGCCATTCGCGAGGATGAAGATGTGGCGCGCGCGATGGGCATCAACGTGCGTAACTATAAGCTGCTCGCCTTTGCGATGGGCGCCTCCTTTGGCGGCGTGGCGGGTGCGCTTTTCGGCGCGTTTCAGGGCTTTGTCTCCCCGGAATCCTTCACGTTACAGGAATCGATTGCCGTACTGGCGATGGTGGTGCTGGGCGGTATGGGGCACATTCCGGGCGTGATCCTCGGCGCGGTACTGCTTACCGCCCTGCCGGAACTGCTGCGCAGCCAGGCAGCGCCGGTGCAGCAGGCGCTGTTCGGTACGGTGCTGATTGACCCGGAAGTGCTGCGCCAGCTGTTTTACGGTCTGGCACTGGTGCTGGTGATGCTGGTGCGCCCGTCCGGCATCTGGCCGGTACGCCACAAGGAGGTGAAGGCATGAGTCTGTTAACCGTACGCAACATGACAAAACGCTTCGGCGGGCTGACTGCCGTGGATGACGTTTCGATTACCGTGAACAGAGGCGAGATCTACGGGCTGATCGGCCCCAACGGCGCGGGAAAAACCACCTGCTTTAACCTGATCACCGGGCTTTATCCGGCGGACAGCGGCGAGTTTTCGATTGCCGATAAGCCCTACTTCCCGAAGCAGATAGAGAAAGTGACCGCCGCCGGGATTGCCCGCACCTTCCAGAACGTGCGCCTCTTCAACGAGATGTCGGTGCTGGAAAACGTGATGGTGGGCCGCCACGTGCGCACCCGTAACGGCCTGTGGGCCGCGCTGAGCCGCCACAAACGCGCCCGCGAGGAAGAGAAGCAGACCCGCGAGCTGGCCTGGCACTGGCTGGACTATACCGGCATTGCGCAGTTCGCCCACTATCGCGCCTGCGACCTGGCCTATGGCCATCAGCGTCGGCTTGAAATCGCCCGCGCGCTGGCAACGGATCCGCTGCTGCTGGCGCTGGATGAACCCGCTGCCGGGATGAACGCGGCGGAAAAAGTGGCGCTCGGCGAGCTGCTCATCCGCATCCGCGATGACGGCAAAACCCTGCTGATGATTGAGCATGACGTCAAGCTGGTGATGGGCATCTGCGATCGCCTGACGGTGCTCGATTACGGCAAAACGCTCGCCAGCGGCACGCCGGAAAGCGTGCGGCGCGACCCGGCAGTGATCGCCGCCTGGCTTGGAGGTCACGCTCATGTCTGAATTACTGAAGGTGGAACGTCTGGACGTGCATTACGGCGGCATTCAGGCCGTACGCGATGTCTCCTTTACCCTGCGCGAGGGCGAACAGGCTACGCTGATCGGCGCTAACGGCGCGGGGAAAAGCTCCACCGTGCGCGCCATTACCGGGCTGGAAAGCTTTAGCGGCAGCATTGACTTCAGCGGTAAAGCGGTACGTAAACAGAGCCCGGAGACCCTGCTTCGCGACGGGCTGGTGATGGTCCCGGAGGGACGCGGGATATTCTCCCGCATGACGGTGCTGGAAAACCTGCAGATGGGCGCCTGGCTCAGGCGTGACACTGTCACCATCAGGCGCGAGATGAACGAAATTTTCGAGCGCTTCCCGCGTCTGGGCGAACGCCAGCATCAGCTTGCCGGTCTGCTGTCCGGCGGCGAGCAACAGCTGCTGGCCCTTAACCGCGCCCTGCTCAGCCGCCCGCGCCTGCTGATCCTCGACGAGCCGTCAATGGGCCTTGCCCCGAAGATGGTCGAGAACATATTTGCCGTTATTGCCGGGCTACGCGAGCGCGGCGTCGCCCTGCTGCTTATCGAACAAAACGCCCGGCTCGCGCTGGAGGTGACCGGCAGCGCGTGGGTGATGGACAGCGGCAGCATTGTTCATCATGGCGAATCGACAGCGCTGCTCAACGACGACCAGATTGCACAGATTTATTTGGGCGAAATGCCCGTTTAACCACACCAGCCAACATCAGGGAAATACAATGAAAACAGTAAAAATCAGCGCGCTCAGCGCCGCTATTCTGCTCGGCAGCTTTGCCTCAACGTCCGCGTGGGCCGCTGACGGTGAAACCGTGGTCATCGGTCTGGCAGGCCCGCTGACCGGCCCGTCTGCCCGTATCGGGAAAGATCTGGAGAACGGCGCGCAGCTGGCCATTGACGACATTAACAAGCAGCACCCGACCATCGGCGGCAAAGCGGTGACCTTCAAACTGCAGTCCGAAGACGATCAGTCCGACCCGCGCACTGCCGTAGCCGTCGCGCAGCGTCTGGTGGATAGCGGCGTGGCGGGCGTGGTCGGTCACTGGAATACCGGCACCAGCATTCCGGCGGCCCGTATTTATCACGATGCGGGTATCGCCCAGGTGGCGCCGGTCGCAACCGGTCATGCCTATACCCAACAGGGTTTTGACACCAGCTTCCGCGTGATGGGCCACGACGATGACGGCGGTCAGCTCGCCGGTCAGTACGCGGTTAACACCCTGAAAGCCAAACGCATTGCGGTGATCGACGACCGTACCGCCTTCGGTCAGGGTCTGGCAGACCAGTTTATTAAATCGCTGGAAGCCCAGGGCGTGAAAATTGTCGATCGTCAGTACGTGGATGACAAAACAGTCGATTTCAGCGCCGTACTGACCGCCATCCGCAGTAAAAACGCCGATCTGATCTTCTTCGGCGGCGTCGACAGCCAGGCCGCACCGCTGGCGCGCCGCATCAAACAGCTGGGCATGAACGCCACGCTGATGGGCGCAGGCGGATTCGTCAGCCAGACGTTCCTCAAGCTGGCGCAGAAAGAAGGCGAAGGCGTTGTGGCGCTGGAGCCGGGTCTGCCCGTAGACCAGATGCCGGGTGGAAAAGCGTTCGAGCAGGCGTACCAGTCCCGCTACCACACCCATATCGAACTGCACGCCCCGTTCGCCTATGACGCCACCCGCGTGCTGGTGGCGGCGATGGAAAAAGCAGACTCCGTTGAGCCGTCCGACTATCTGCCCGCCCTGCGCGCCATCAGCTACTCCGGCGTCACCGGACAGATCGCGTTTGATAAAGAGGGCAACCTGAAATCGCCGTCGTTCACGGTCTATAAGGTTGTCGACGGCAAATGGCAGCCGCAGACCGTGCTGGGCGGCGCAAAAGTGAAGTAACGCAGCGAGGCAATGTGATGAGTGATAATAACGAGCTGGGCATTCTCGCCCGCCGCAAAATTGAAGCCGAAATTATTAAGCCAATTTATGAAATCCTGGTGCGCGAGATAGGGAAAGACCGCGCCCAGGCGGTGATTGGTGAGGCCATTGAGCAGGCCGCGATTGATGCTGGCAAAGGGTTTGCCAGCAAAGAACCCAACGGCGCAAACATCAAGAGCTTTATCGCCCTGCAGTATCTGTGGGAGAAAGATAACGCCCTGGACGTGAAGGTGATTGACGCCGACGACCAGCAGTACAACTACAACGTGACCCGCTGTCGCTACGCGGAGATGTACCACGAGATGGGGCTGGGCGAAATTGGTCACCTGCTCTCCTGCGCGCGCGATGAAAAATTCATCGTGGGCTATGCGCCCGACGTAGAGCTAACCCGCACCACCACCATTATGCAGGGCGGCGCGTGCTGTGATTTCCGTTACCGCAGCAGTAAGGACAAGCCATGATCCGCGTCAACGCCGAACGGCTGTGGTCAACGCTTGAGATGATGGCGCAGATCGGCGGCACGCCCGCCGGTGGCGTCACCCGTCTGGCACTGAGCGAGGAAGATCGCGTTGCGCGTAATCTGCTTCGCGACTGGGCGCTGGACGCCGGTTTTACCTGTGACGTCGACAGCATGGGCAATATGTTTATCCGTCGTGCGGGGAAAAATCCGCAGCTTGCCCCGGTCTTGACCGGTTCGCACGTGGATACGCAGCCGCTGGGGGGGAACTACGACGGGGTTTACGGCGTGCTGGCCGGGCTGGAGCTGCTGCGAACGCTCAACGACCATCACATTGAGACGGAACGTGACGTTGTGCTGGTCAACTGGACCAACGAAGAAGGCGCGCGCTTCGCGCCAGCCATGCTCGCTTCAGGGGTCTGGACGGGGCAATTTAGCGAAGCGTACGCCCATGCCCGCGCCGATCACGATGGCATCACCGTGGGTGAAGCCCTGGATAACATCGGCTACCGGGGTGAAGCCCCTGCCCGCGCGTTTCCGGTTTACGCCTGCTACGAGCTGCACATCGAGCAGGGCCCGATTCTGGAGGACGAAGGTCTGGATATCGGGCTCGTCCGCGCGGCAATGGGCCAGCGCTGGTTCACCCTGACGCTGGACGGATTTGCCGCCCATGCAGGAACGACGCCGATGCACAGCCGCCGCGACGCGCTGACCGCCTTCGCGGAGCTGGCGCTGAAGGTGGAGGAGATTGGCTATCGGCATGCGCCGGACGGACGGGCGACGATCGGTATGGCGCAGGTTACGCCAAACTCGCGCAACGTCGTGCCGTCTCGGGTGGTCTGCAGCGTGGAGTTTCGCCATCCGGCGCAGACGGCGCTGGAAGCCATGGAGGCGGCGCTGCATAAGGTGGCTGAAAGCCTGAGCCTGCGCGGGGTGGCGGCTGTCGTTGAGCGCATCTTTGACTACGCGCCCATCGCGTTTGATGCCGAATGTCTGGCCCGCACGGAGAAGGCCGTGGCGGAACTGGGCTACTCGGCGAAACCGATGGTCTCCGGCGCGGGACACGACGCCTGCTATGTGAGCAAAATTGCCCCTGCCAGCATGATTTTTATCCCCTGCGTGAAGGGCATCAGCCATAACGAAGCGGAAAGGATCCTGCCGGAGTGGTCGGAAAAAGGGGCGAACGTGCTGTTGCACAGCGTGTTGGCCGCGGCCCAGGAACAATAAACCGAGTGGCGCGGCTCGGACAACCGCGCCCGTAGGCCCGGTAAGCGCAGCGCCACCGGGCGTGTTTTACCCCTTCGGCACCTTCGCCAGGCTGAACCAGATCCCCACTGCCAGCAACAGCAGCATTCCGCCCGCACTCCCCAGCGCCACGCTGTGGGAAGTAATAAACGCACTTTTCGCCGCCTCAATCACCGGCTCCGCGAGGGACGGCGTCAGTTCCTGCGCCACCTTCATCGCTTCACCAATCGATGACGAGGCTTTATCGACGAGCGAGGCATGCAGCCCCTGCGGCAGCGCAATCGACGCCGAGAAGCTGCGGGTCAACAGCAGACCAAAAATGGCGATCCCCAGCCCGGCCCCCAGCTCATAGGACATGGTTTCAATGGCTCCGGCGGCAGCCGCCTTCTCTTTCGGCGCGGCCGCCATAATGGCCGAGGTCGAAGCCAGCAGCGCGCTGGCGGCACTGAAGCCGAGCAGCACCATCAGCCCCCACGCCTGCCACTGCTGCGTGCTGAAGTCGAGCGTCGACAGGCCGATAAAGCTGACCGCGCTCAGCCCCATGCCACCCGCAGCGACAATGCGTAGCCCCAGACGGCCCACCAGCACACCGGCAATCGGTCCGCTGAACCCGCTGGCCACCATTACCGGGAGCATAAACATGCCCGCCTCGAACGGCGTAAAGCCATGGACAAACTGCAGTTCCTGCGCCATCAGCAATTCAAAGCCCACCAGGGCGATCATCGCCGTCATCGCCATTACCACGCCGCTTAAAATGATGCGGTGACAGAACAGGCGCATGTCGATCATCGGCACGCGGGCGCGCAGCTGGATGCGCACAAAAATAAACAGCATCACGACACCCGTCAGTAGGGTACACGCCACCAGCCACGGCGCCAGAGCGCCCTTAAGCGCGGTTTTGGCGCTGTAGACCAGCAGCAAAATCGCCACAATCAGCATGATGGCATGGCTGATATTCAGCGGCTGCTCCGGTCGGCCCTGCTGACGGGGGACAAAACGCGCGGCCAGCGACACCACCACCAGCACAATCGGCACGTTGATCAAAAACACCGATCCCCAGTAAAAATGCTCCAGCAGCATACCGCCAATCAGCGGGCCAAACGCTGCCCCGCCGGAACCGACCGCCGCCCAGACGCCGAGCGCGATGTTGCGATCTTTCGCGTCGGTAAAGAGCGTGCGGATCCCCGCCAGAGTGGCAGGAATGATCATGGCCGCACCAATCGCCAGCGAGGCGCGCGCCGCGATCAGCCACCCTGCTGAGGGAGCAAACGCTGCCGCCAGCGATGACAGGCCAAACAGCGTGCTGCCGATCATCAACAACCGTTTAAAACCGATGCGGTCACCCAGGGCGCCCATCGGCAGCACCATTCCCGCCATCACCAGCGAGTAAATATCGATGATCCACAATAATTCATTGCCGCTGGCGCCCAGCGTCATGCTCAATGTCGGCGCCGCTACGTGCAGCACCGTCGCGTCAATCGCCACCGGGATATACACCAGCACGATAATCACTAACGCTAACCACTGACGAAACATAGATTTCCTTTTCATCTCAAACCTGGACACATGTCCAGATTGCGATCCTACGTAAAGTTGAACGTGTGTCCAGCTTTTTGTTACACTCGTTTCATTCCTATTGAGAGTAGTGAAAAAATGCAATATTTGAGCAAGGAAGAGAGACGGGAAGCGATCCTGCAGGCCGCGATGCGCGTAGCGCTGGCCGAGGGGCTGGCAGCCATGACGGTACGGCGAATTGCCGCTGAAGCGGGCGTCGCGACCGGACAGGTCCACCACCACTTCGCCTCCGGCGGCGAGCTAAAATCGCTGGCCTTTGTGCGCGTGATCCGCGAGCTGCTGGATGCCGACGTGGTGGGTGAAAACGCCAGCTGGCGGGAACGGCTGCACAGCATGCTCGGCAGTGACGACGGCGGGCTTGAGCCTTACATTCGCCTCTGGCGGGAAGCTCAAATTCTCGCCAGCCGGGATCCTGAAATCAACGCGGCTTACGCCCTGACCATGGAGATGTGGCATCAGGAGACCGTGGCGATTATCCGCGCCGGGGCGGAGGCCAACGCCTTTACGCTTACCGATCGCGCGGAAAATATTGCCTGGCGATTGATCGGGCTGGTTTGTGGGCTTGACGGGATCACGATTTTAAATATGCCCGAAATGGACGATGCGGCGTTTAATAAGCATCTCGATAAACTTATCTCCCTCGAATTGGGTTAATACTCCCAACGGAGTATTATTTACCACGAGTTTTACAATTAGTAACACATTAAGCGAACCCATATTTCCTTTCGAATCTCAGGGGTTCGCTTTTTTATCTATCCTTTCAGTTGTATCTAAAAACATCCAATAAACCAACCAGCACACACACATCTATCTAACTGTTTTCATTTGTTTTCTCTTCATTCTGGCGAGCAAGAGGGTGATATGTCACAACAAAGTGAGAAGAGTAATCCGCATCTGTTAAGTAACTGGAAACCGGAAAATGTGCAATTTTGGGAAAACAAAGGAAAACATATCGCGCGAAGAAACCTGTGGATTTCTGTCGCCTGTTTGCTGTTAGCGTTTTGCGTCTGGATGTTATTTAGCGCCATTGCCGTCAATCTGAATAAAGTCGGATTTAATTTCACCACCGATCAACTTTTTATGCTAACGGCATTACCTTCTCTCTCCGGCGCGATATTGCGCGTCCCCTATTCGTTTATGGTGCCCATATTTGGCGGACGCTACTGGACGGTATTGAGTACCGTCATCCTGATCATTCCCTGCGTCTGGCTGGGGATGGCCATTCAGAACACCGCGACGCCTTACTGGATCTTTATTGTGATTGCCCTGCTCTGCGGCTTTGCAGGCGCCAACTTTGCCTCCAGCATGGGCAACATCAGCTTCTTCTTCCCCAAAGCAAAACAGGGTAGCGCGCTCGGTATTAACGGCGGGCTCGGCAACCTGGGCGTCAGCGTGATGCAGCTGGTCGCGCCGCTGGTGATCTTCCTGCCGATGTTTACCTTCCTGGGCGTGGAGGGCGTACCGCAGGATGACGGTTCCACCCTGTGGCTGGCCAATGCGGCCTGGATATGGGCGCCGCTGCTGCTGCTGGCCACCCTTGCGGCCTTCTTTGGAATGAACGATATCGCCAGCTCCAAGGCCTCTATCGCCAGCCAGCTCCCGGTGCTGAAGCGCTTTCATCTCTGGCTGCTGAGCCTTCTCTATCTGGCGACCTTCGGCTCGTTTATCGGCTTCTCGGCGGGCTTTGCCATGCTGTCAAAAACCCAGTTTCCGGACGTCAACATTCTGCACCTCGCCTTCTTTGGCCCTCTAATCGGTGCGCTGGCACGATCAGCGGGCGGGATGATCTCTGACAAACTGGGCGGCGTGCGGGTCACGCTGATTAACTTCGTCTTTATGGCCCTCTTCAGCGCCCTGATCTTCCTGACGCTGCCCGGCTCTGGCTCCGGCAGCTTTGTCGCGTTCTATCTGGTCTTTATGGGGCTGTTCCTCACCGCCGGGCTCGGCAGCGGATCGACCTTCCAGATGATCGCGATTATTTTCCGCCAAATCACGCTCGATCGCGTCAAAAAGCAGGGCGGTACGGACGAGCAGGCGCAGCACGAAGCGGTGACAGAGACCGCCGCCGCGCTGGGCTTTATCTCCGCTATCGGCGCCGTTGGCGGGTTCTTCATTCCCAAAGCCTTTGGCACCTCGCTGGCGATGACCGGGTCGCCGGTCGGCGCCATGAAGGTGTTCCTCGTGTTTTACATCGTCTGCGTGCTCGTTACCTGGCTGGTGTATGGCCGCAAATCCGCAAAACAAGAATAACTACACGTCCGAAGCAGGAGAAATGTCATGAGCAAACTGTTGGATCGCTTTCGTTATTTCAAAACAAAGGGGGACAGCTTCGCCAACGGGCACGGGCAGGTATATAACACCAACCGCGACTGGGAGGACGGCTACCGTCAGCGCTGGCAGTTCGACAAGATCGTGCGCTCCACCCACGGCGTGAACTGTACCGGCTCCTGCAGCTGGAAGATTTATGTCAAAAACGGCCTCGTGACCTGGGAAACCCAGCAGACCGACTATCCGCGCACCCGCCCTGACCTGCCCAACCACGAACCGCGCGGCTGCCCGCGCGGGGCGAGCTACTCGTGGTATCTCTATAGCGCCAACCGTCTTAAATACCCGCTGGTGCGCCGCAGGCTGATTGAGCTCTGGCGCGAGGCGCTGGCGCAGCATACCGATCCGGTGCTGGCCTGGGACGCCGTCCAGAGCGATCCGCAAAAGGCGCAAAGCTACAGGAAGGCGCGGGGTAAAGGCGGGTTTATCCGCTCGAACTGGAAGGAGCTGAACCAGCTGATTGCCGCCGCCAACGTCTGGACCATCAAAAACTACGGCCCGGACCGCGTGGCCGGTTTTTCCCCTATTCCGGCGATGTCGATGGTCTCCTACGCCGCCGGTACGCGCTATCTTTCCCTGCTGGGCGGTACCTGCCTGAGCTTCTACGACTGGTACTGCGACCTGCCGCCTGCGTCGCCGATGACCTGGGGCGAGCAGACCGACGTGCCGGAGTCCGCCGACTGGTACAACTCCAGCTATATCATTGCCTGGGGCTCGAACGTGCCGCAGACGCGTACTCCGGACGCCCATTTCTTCACCGAGGTGCGCTACAAGGGCACCAAAACCGTCGCCATCACGCCGGACTTCTCGGAAGTCGCGAAGCTGAGCGACCAGTGGCTGGCCCCCAAACAGGGCACCGACAGCGCCCTCGCCATGGCGATGGGCCACGTGATCCTCAAAGAATTTCACCTCGATAACCCGAGCGATTACTTCCTCAACTACTGCCGCCGCTACACCGACATGCCGATGCTGGTGCTGCTGGACGAGCAGGCTGACGGTCGCGTGGTGCCGGGACGTATGCTGCGCGCCTCGGACCTTGTCGACGGGCTGGGGGAAGCCAATAACCCTGAATGGAAGACCGTCGCCTTTGACGTAGCCGGAAACCTGGTGGTGCCAAACGGCTCCATCGGCTTTCGCTGGGGAGAAAAAGGCAAATGGAACCTGGAGCCACAGGCTGCGGGCCACGACACCGAACTGACGCTGTCGCTGCTCATTACCCACGACAGCGTGGCGGACGTCGCCTTCCCCTACTTTGGCGGCAACGAGAACCCGCATTTCCGCAGCGTGAAGCAGGAGCCGGTGCTGACGCGCCGCGTGCCGAGCAAAACCCTGACCCTCGCCGACGGCAGCGAGAAACGGGTAGTCAGCGTTTACGATCTGGTGCTGGCGAACTACGGTCTCGATCGCGGTCTGGAGGACAGCAACGCCGCAGAGAGCTATGACCAGGTCAAAGCCTATACCCCCGCCTGGGGCGAGCAGATCACCGGCGTGCCCGCCCGGCTGATTGAAAAAATCGCCCGCGAGTTTGCCGACACGGCGCACAAAACCCACGGCCGGTCGATGATCATTCTCGGTGCAGGGGTGAACCACTGGTACCACATGGACATGAACTACCGCGGGATGATCAACATGCTGGTCTTCTGTGGCTGCGTCGGGCAGAGCGGCGGCGGCTGGTCGCACTATGTCGGCCAGGAGAAGCTGCGCCCGCAAACCGGCTGGCTGCCGCTGGCCTTCGCGCTGGACTGGAACCGTCCGCCGCGCCAGATGAACAGCACCTCCTTCTTCTACAACCACGCCAGCCAGTGGCGCTACGAGAAGCTGACCGCGCAGGAGCTGCTCTCCCCGCTGGCGGACGCCTCGAGGTTCACCGGCCACCTGATTGATTTCAACGTCCGCGCCGAGCGCATGGGCTGGCTGCCGTCGGCGCCGCAGCTCAACCTCAACCCGTTGCACATCAAGGCCCGCGCGGACGCGGCGGGCATCACGCCGCAGGAGTACACCGTTCAGGCGTTAAAATCGGGCGATATCCGCTTCGCCTGCGAGCAGCCGGACAGCGGCAAGAACCATCCGCGCAACCTGTTCGTCTGGCGCTCTAACCTGCTCGGCTCGTCCGGGAAAGGCCACGAGTACATGCTAAAATACCTGCTCGGCACCGAGAGCGGGATTCAGGGCGAGGATTTAGGCTCAACCGACGACGTGAAGCCTGAGGAAGTGGAGTGGCAGACCGCCGCCATTGAGGGCAAGCTCGACCTGCTGGTGACGCTCGACTTCCGCATGTCCAGCACCTGCCTGTTCTCGGATATCGTCCTGCCGACCGCCACCTGGTATGAAAAAGACGATATGAATACCTCGGACATGCATCCGTTTATTCACCCGCTCTCGGCCGCCGTCGACCCGGCGTGGGAGTCCCGCAGCGACTGGGAGATCTACAAGGGCATCGCCAACGTCTTCTCCGAGGTCTGCGTCGGGCATCTCGGCACCGAAACGGACGTGGTGCTACAGCCGCTACAGCACGACTCCCCCGCGGAGCTGTCGCAGCCGTTTGACATACAGGACTGGCGCAAAGGGGAATGCGATCTGATCCCCGGTAAAACGGCGCCGAACATCGCGGTCGTCGAGCGGAACTACCCGGAAACGTACGAACGCTTCACCGCCCTCGGCCCGCTGATGGATAAGCTCGGCAACGGCGGGAAAGGCATATCGTGGAACACGCAGAGCGAGGTCGATTTCCTCGGCAAGCTCAACTACGTCAAGCTCGACGGCCCGGCGAAAGGCCGCCCGCGCATTGAAACTGCCATTGACGCTTCAGAGGTGATCCTCGCCCTTGCGCCAGAAACCAACGGCCAGGTGGCGGTGAAGGCCTGGGAAGCGCTCGGCGAGCTGACCGGGCGCGATCACACCCATCTGGCGCTGAACAAGGAAGATGAGAAGATCCGCTTCCGCGATATCCAGGCGCAGCCGCGTAAAATCATCTCCAGCCCGACCTGGTCCGGCCTGGAGAGCGAGCACGTGTCGTATAACGCGGGCTATACCAACGTTCACGAGCTGATCCCGTGGCGCACGCTGTCTGGCCGCCAGCAGCTGTATCAGGATCATCCCTGGATGCGCGCGTTCGGAGAGAGCCTGGTGGCCTATCGTCCACCGATTGACACCCGCAGCGTCACCCATATGCGCGAGATCCCGCCGAACGGCTTCCCGGAAAAAGCGCTCAATTTCCTCACGCCGCACCAGAAATGGGGCATTCACTCCACCTACAGCGAAAACCTGCTGATGCAGACCCTCTCGCGCGGCGGGCCGATTGTCTGGATCAGCGAAACCGACGCCCGCGAGCTGGGCATTGAGGACAACGACTGGATCGAGGCCTTCAACGCCAACGGCGCCCTCACCGCCCGCGCGGTAGTCAGCCAGCGCGTGCCGCCGGGCATGACCATGATGTACCACGCTCAGGAGCGCATCCTGAACATTCCGGGCTCAGAGGTGACCGGACGGCGCGGCGGGATCCACAACTCTGTCACCCGCGTCTGCCCGAAACCGACGCATATGATCGGCGGCTACGCCCAGCTGGCGTACAGCTTCAACTATTACGGCACCGTCGGCTCCAACCGCGACGAGTTCATCATGATCCGCAAAATGAAAAACATTAACTGGCTGGACGGCGAAGGTCGGGATCAGGTCCAGGAGGCGAAAAAATGAAAATACGCTCACAGGTTGGCATGGTTCTGAATCTCGATAAATGCATTGGCTGCCACACCTGCTCGGTCACCTGCAAGAACGTCTGGACCGGGCGCGAAGGGATGGAATATGCGTGGTTCAACAACGTGGAGACCAAACCGGGGATCGGCTACCCGAAAAACTGGGAGGATCAGGAGGAGTGGCAAGGCGGCTGGATCCGGGGCATTCACGGCAAGCTGACCCCACGCCTCGGCGGCAAAATGGGCGTGCTGTCGAAGATTTTCGCCAACCCCGTTCTGCCGCAGATTGACGATTATTACGAACCCTTCACCTTTGACTATCAGGATCTGCACCGCGCCCCGGAGGGGGATCACCTCCCTACCGCCCGCCCGCGCTCGCTGATTGACGGCAAGCGCATGGACAAAATCGTCTGGGGCCCCAACTGGGAGGAGCTGCTGGGGGGCGAGTTCGAAAAACGTGCCCGCGACCGCAACTTCCAGAAGATCCAGAAGGAGATGTACGGCCAGTTCGAAAACACCTTCATGATGTACCTGCCGCGCCTGTGCGAGCACTGTCTCAACCCGAGCTGCGTCGCCACCTGCCCGAGCGGCGCGATCTACAAGCGCGAAGAGGACGGCATTGTGCTGATCGACCAGGACAAATGCCGCGGCTGGCGCCTGTGCATCAGCGGCTGTCCGTACAAGAAAATCTACTTCAACTGGAAGAGCGGCAAGTCTGAAAAATGCATCTTCTGCTACCCGCGCATTGAGTCCGGCCAGCCGACCGTCTGCTCGGAAACCTGCGTCGGGCGCATCCGCTACCTCGGCGTGCTGCTGTATGACGCGGACCGTATTGAAGAGGCGGCCAGCACCGAGCATGAAACCGATCTGTACGAGCGCCAGTGCGACGTGTTCCTCAACCCGAACGATCCGGCGGTGATTGAGGAAGCGCTGAAGCAGGGTATTCCGCAGAACGTGATTGACGCCGCCCAGCGTTCC
This sequence comes from Enterobacter sp. GER_MD16_1505_Eko_090, assembly GCF_003331015.1. Taxonomy (NCBI): domain Bacteria; kingdom Pseudomonadati; phylum Pseudomonadota; class Gammaproteobacteria; order Enterobacterales; family Enterobacteriaceae; genus Enterobacter; species Enterobacter sp. GER_MD16_1505_Eko_090. Next base: position 25,178 of record NZ_PUQF01000007.1, read on the forward strand.
CCGGTCTACAAAATGGCGATGGACTGGAAGCTGGCCCTGCCGCTGCACCCGGAATACCGCACCCTGCCGATGGTCTGGTACGTGCCGCCGCTGTCGCCGATCCAGTCCTACGCGGACGCCGGCGGCCTGCCGCAGAGCGACGGCGTTCTTCCCGCAGTCGAAAGCCTGCGCATTCCGGTGCAGTATCTGGCGAACATGCTCAGCGCGGGCGATACCGGCCCGGTGCTGCGCGCGCTGAAGCGCATGATGGCAATGCGTCACTACAAGCGTTCCCAGACCGTGGAAGGCGTGACCGATACCCGCGCCATTGAAGAGGTCGGCCTGACCGAAGCGCAGGTTGAGGAGATGTACCGCTATCTGGCGATTGCCAACTACGAAGACCGCTTCGTGATCCCGACCAGCCACCGCGAAATGGCGCGCGACGCCTTCCCGGAGAAAAACGGCTGCGGCTTCACCTTCGGCGACGGCTGCCACGGCTCCGATACGAAATTCAACCTCTTCAACAGCAGCCGCATTGATGCAATTAACATCACCGAGGTGCGCGAACACGGGGAGGGAGAGTAATGCAGATCCTCAAAATCATCGCGCTGCTGATCGAGTATCCCGATGAGACCCTGTGGGAAAACCGTGATGAAGCGCTTTCGTTAATTGCGCAGGACGCGCCCATGCTGCTGCCGTTTGCCAGCCAGCACCTGAGCGCCCCGCTGCTGGATAAACAGGCCGAATGGTGCGAAGTGTTTGAGCGCGGTCGCGCGACGTCGCTGCTGCTGTTCGAGCACGTTCACGCCGAGTCCCGCGATCGCGGCCAGGCGATGGTCGACCTGATGAGCCAGTATGAGAAAGCGGGTCTTGAGCTGGACTGCCGCGAGCTGCCGGACTACCTGCCGCTCTACCTGGAATACCTGAGCATCGTATCCGATGACGAAGCGCGTGACGGGCTGCAAAACGTCGCACCAATTCTGGCGCTGATCGGCGGCCGCCTGAAGCAGCGCGGCGTGGCGCACTATCAGCTGTTTGACGCCCTGCTGGCGCTGGCGGGAACGCGGCTTTCCAGCGACAGCGTGGCGAAACAGGTGTCCGGTGAAAAACGGGATGATACCCGTCAGGCGCTGGACGCCGTGTGGGAAGAGGAACAGGTGAAGTTTATCGAAGACAACGCCACATCGTGCGACAGCTCGCCGATGCAGCAATATCAACGACGCTTTAGCCAGGACGTCGCGCCGCAGTACGTGGACGTCAGCGCCGGAGGCCCAAAATGACACACTACCTGAACGTGTTTTTCTATGACATTTATCCGTACATCTGCGCCACCGTGTTTTTCCTCGGTAGCTGGTTGCGCTACGACTACGGACAGTACACCTGGCGCGCCTCGTCAAGCCAGATGCTCAGCAAGCGCGGGATGAACTGGGCCTCTAACCTGTTTCATATCGGGATTCTGGGGATCTTCTTCGGGCACCTGTTCGGCATGTTAACCCCGCACTGGATGTACGCCTGGTTTTTACCCGTCGCGGTTAAGCAGCAGTTGGCCATGATTGCGGGCGGAATTTGCGGCGTGCTGACGCTGATCGGCGGGTCGATGCTGCTGATTCGCCGCTTGTTCAACCAGCGGGTGCGTGCCACCTCCACCACGCCGGATATCATCATTATGAGTATCCTGCTGATACAGTGCATTCTGGGGCTATCGACCATTCCTTTCTCCGCGCAATATCCTGACGGAAGCGAGATGATGAAGCTGGTGGGCTGGGCGCAGGGGATTGTGACGTTTAAGGGCGGTTCATCAGAAATGCTGAGCGGCGTGGCGCCGATCTTCCGCGTGCATCTGGTGCTGGGGATGACGATCTTCCTCATCTTCCCCTTCACCCGCCTGGTGCACGTGTGGAGCGCGCCGTTTGAGTACTTTACGCGGCGGTATCAGGTGGTGAGATCGCGCCGTTGATTTGTCGGGTGGCGGCTACGCCTTACCCGACCTACGTTCACACGCATGTAGGCCCGGTCAGGTGTAGACGCCACCGGGCGATTAATACTGCAGCATACCGTGCTGCATCAGGAAACCCCACCACGGAATGCCGAGGAACATGTGGATCAGAAACGTGCATAGCGCCACGACGGTGCCAATCGTCCACCATGACTTAATATCGTTATACCCCGAGGCGAAGATAATGGGTCCTGCCGCGCCGCCATAGTGCGTGATACAGCCGCCATACGAGTTGGAAAACAGAATGGCAAGCGCCAGCAGGACGGGCGCCGTTCCGGTGACGAGACCTACGGTGGCAAACACCGGCACCATGGCCGCGACGTATGCCCCGCCGGAGGCAAAGAAATAGCGAACCAGGACGCTGAGAAACACGATAATCACGATGGTCATATTACCGGCGCTGAGAAAATCCAGATGAGCAGAGAGGAAATCAGCCAGCCAGCGGAAAAATCCCTCCTTGCTCAGGGTGGCGCTCAGACCGATGATGCCCCCGTACCACATCAGGGTATTCCAGCCGCCCTTATTTTTTTGAACATCGCTCCAGCCGATAATATTAAACAGCAGCGCTGCCCCCATCGCGATAATGGCGACGGCGGATTCATTTAGCCCAAGGTGACGAGAGAAGATCCAACCGAGTAACGCGGCGATAAAAATCACCACCAGCCCTTTCTCTTTGATGCTCATTGCCCCGAGGCTTTGCAGACCGTTGGTCGCAATTGCGACATTATCAATATGTTTAATTTCCGGGGAAGCAACCCGGTAGCAAATATAGGGAATGATACACAGCATCAATAACCCCAGCGGGGCGCCCGCCAGCATCCAGCCGATCCAGCTAATATGAATATGGAAAATATCTGAAATGAGCTGAAGCGCTAACGCGTTCCCGGCAAAGCCCGTTAAAAACATATAGCTGGTCGTTTTAGTGACCATATAGACATTGACCATTAAATAACGTCCTGCCTTGCGCGGTGACTCTTGTGGTGTTGACCCCAATACGGTCGCGATACTGTTAATAATAGGGAAAACCACCCCACCTGCCCGCGCGGTATTTGAGGGAGTGGCAGGTGCCAGTACCAAATCCAGCAAGGCGGTTACATAGCCCAGTCTAAGCGTCGTGCTGCCAAATTTGAGGATAAACCAGTAGGCAAGCCGTTTCCCCAGACCGGTGGTGACAAACGCCGCGCTAAGCGTAAAGGCGCTGAACACCAGCCAGGTGGTGCCGGAAGCGTATCCGCTCAGCACATCCATTGATTTGACGGGTGAATCCGGGAATTTTGTCACGGTAAAACAGGTTAACGCGACCGCGACGAGCATGATGACGGGTTCGGGATAAGGTTTAATGACCAGGCCAACGATAGCGGATAAATATATTCCTGCCAGTATCCACGCCTCTTTGGTTAATCCATCAGGCGGAGGGATAAATATTGATAATAATATTATTACGGCAAGTAAGATTGTTTTTAAAACATTGGATTTAAGCATATCTCACCCATGAGAAAAGGGTCCCTGAATGGCAGAGGATTCTCCTGAGAGACGCCTCTGCCGGATAAATACATTTGCTAAATAAATAATAAGAAACTACACGCTAACAACCGGAATATTATCACCTTCTGTGATTTGATATTCGGTCAGGGTGTCAAAACTGAGATAACGATAGATATTTTCATGCGCGCCGTGAAGTTTATCGGTATAGCGAAAATACTCGTCAACGGTGGGCATTTTACCCAGGATGGCCGCGACGCTGCTTAATTCTGCCGAGGCAAGGAAAACGCTGGCATTCGTTCCCAGACGATGCGGGAAATTTCGGGTTGACGTCGATACCACGTGGCTCCCTTCGCGCACCCTCGCCTGGTTCCCCATGCAGAGGGAGCAGCCCGCGGGCTCGATTCGCGCTCCCGACTTTATAAACTGGCTAAAATAGCCCTCACGGGAAAGCTGCCGGGCATCCATTTTGGTCGGAGGCGCGATCCACAGCCGCGCCTGGCTTTCACCGGCATCGGCCAGGATTTCACCCGCAGCGCGGAAATGACCGATGTTGGTCATGCAGGAGCCAATAAAGACCTCCTCTATCGGCGTGTTGGCCACCTCAGAAAGTAAGCGAGCATCATCCGGATCGTTTGGCGCGCAGACCACCGGTTCGGTGATTTCATTGAGATCAATCTCAATGACTGCGGCATATTCCGCATCAGGATCGGCCGAAAGCAGCGACGGGTTAGCCAGCCACGCCTCGATTTCAGCGATGCGTCGTTCAAGCGTGTCGGCGTTCTCATATCCCTGCTTAACCATCCAGCGCAGCAGGGCCGCGTTGGAACGCAGGTATTGTGCGACCTTGTCCTCCGACAGGCGCATCACGCAAGCGGCAGCAGACCGTTCAGCGGAGGCGTCAGCCAGCTCAAACGCCTGCTCTGCACTCAGTGTTTCCAGCCCTTCAATTTCAATGATCCGGCCCGAGAAAATATTGCGCTTATTCTTTTTCTCGACCGTCAACAGGCCCTGCTTTCTGGCGTAGAGCGGAATGGCGTGAACCAGGTCGCGCAGGGTGATCCCTTTCTGCATCTCGCCCGTAAAGCGAACCAGCACCGATTCCGGCATATCCAGCGGCATAATGCCCGTTGCCGCGGCGAACGCCACCAGTCCGGAGCCGCCCGGGAAGGAGATCCCCAGCGGGAAGCGGGTATGGGAGTCGGCACCGGTGCCCACCGTATCTGGCAGCAGCATGCGGTTAAGCCAGGAGTGGATAATGCCGTCCCCCGGTTTCAGCGCGACCCCGTTACGACGGGTGATAAACTGCGGCAGCGTTTCATGCAGCCGAACATCCACCGGCTTTGGATACGCAGAGGTGTGGCAAAAAGACTGCATCACCAGATCGGCTGAAAACGTCAGGCACGCCAGATCGGTCAGCTCATCACGCGTCATCCCGCCGGTGGTATCCTGTGAACCGACTGTCGAAATCTTTGGCTCGCAATACTGCCCGGGACGGATCCCCGCGACGCCGCAGGCTTTACCAACCATCTTCTGGGCCAGCGTAAAACCGGCGGTGGAAGACGCAGGCGCCGCAGGCTTACGGAAGACATCTGAAGGCGCGAGCTTCAGCGATTCCCGCGCTTTCGCCGTCAGGCTGCGTCCGATAATCAACGGGATCCGCCCGCCGGCACGCACTTCATCCAGCAGCACCTCGGTTTTAAGCGTAAAGGTCGTCACCAGACGCTGGCTTTCGGTCTCACGAATTTCGCCTTTCCGGGGATAAAGATCGATCAGCATCCCGGTCGTCAGCGTGGAAACATCCATCTCTACCGGCAAGGCACCGGAATCTTCGAGCGTATTAAAGAAAATGGGGGCAATCTTGCCGCCAAACACAAACCCGCCGTTGCGTTTATTCGGCACGAAAGGAATATCGTTCCCGATGTGCCATAAGATGGAGTTGGTGGCGGATTTACGTGACGATCCCGTTCCCACAACGTCACCAACATAGACCAGCGGCCAGCCAGCCGCTTTTAATTCTGCCAGCTGGCGCAGCGGCCCGCGCGCGCCGGGCTCATCCGGCTCAACCCCTTCCCGGGCGTTACTGAGCATGGAGAGCGCATGCAGTGGAATATCCGGGCGTGACCACGCCTCCGGTGCCGGAGACAAATCGTCGGTATTGGTTTCGCCGGGCACCTTAAACACCTTCAGGGTGATTTTTTCAGCCATCGCCGGGCGGCGGGTAAACCATTCGGCATTCGCCCACGCGTGAAGCACCGCTTTCGCATGGACGTTACCGGCCATCGCTTTGGTTTCAAGCTGGCTGAATTTGTCAAAAATGAGGATGGTCGAAGAGAGCTGCTGTGCGGCCAGCGGTGCCAGATCCGGATGATCAAGAAGCGCAATCAACGGCTGGACATTATAGCCGCCCTGCATGGTACCCAGCAGCGTGGTGGCCGCTTCATGAGAGAGGCCGTTAACACGGTAGTCCTGCAAAGCCACCTTAAATAAAAATTCAGCTTTTAACTGTGCCGCAGGATCGACTCCCGGTGGGACGCAGTGGGTTAATAAATCAATTAATTGCGGGTGATGTGTCGGCGCATCGTGAAGTAAACGCTGGATCAGCGCCGCTGTCTGTTCCGCTGTTAACGGTTTCGCCGGAATACCCGCCTCCTGGCGGGCTTTCCGGTGCTGAGTGTAATCATCTAACATAGGTTCTCCTGTTAAAGCTAAAGTTGTTCACAAAATTCTGTTAGCCGTTCGAGTCCGTAAGGCCATTCACCGTGGCCAGATTCGGCATTAATATGTCCGGCCTCGCCGATATCGATTAACTGCCCCTTCCAACAGGCAGCCCAGAACTGCGCGCGGGAGAAGCGCATCAGGGGATCGTTTCTGCTGGCAAACATCAGGCAGGGAACCGGTAATGGCGCAGGCTGAATGGCCTCTTCAAGGCCGAAAAACGCGGGCTCTGCCGGTGCGACCATCACCACCCCGGCGACGTTTACCCGCCGCGTTTGCAGCAGCCGGCATGACGCCAGCGCGCCAAAGCTATGGCCGATGAGGATGGCGGGCAGCTGACACGCTGCCAGCTCGCGGGTAATGGCGGAGACCCAGTTTTCAATATCGGGCTCGAACCAGTTTTTCTGCTGAATTCGCTTCCAGAAAGGAAAACGTCGCCCCCAGCAGCTTTGCCAGTGATGTTCATCGCTGTCTCTCAGACCCGGCACAAGAACCACGGTATAGACGCTACTGAGCTGCTTGAGGCGTTGTTCAATCATGACGTTTTCCTTTTCGATTATTCGCACGGAAACTGCGACAATAACCATCCGACGGCGATAAGATCTGCGCTCCCGCCCGGGCTTAAATTCCGGCGAATAAACTGAACGTCCATATTGGTTAAGGCGTTAACGCGTTTCTCCGGCGTCAGATGTTTCACCGCTAAAATTCGTCTGGAATAGCGTCTGGCATAATTCAGCCCTTTTATTCCCCCCCGTGAAACAAGATTGGTATCCGGATTCGCCGCCATCAGCCCGAGCAACATTCTCAGTAACGCGTCATCCTCAGAGGCTCCCTGGCGCAGTGCCATTTCAAAGTGAGGTAGCCCGGCGTGGCGGACGGTGGCAAAACCGCTTTCAGCTTCCCCTCGGGCACCGGTTAAACCGTATGCCTGGAACTGCTGCTCGCCCTTCGTTTTCGCCACGCCGCGATTTTTCAGCTCCCGATCAACGATGCCAGCGCAAATCGCCCTGCTCTCATCGCACAGGCTGCGCTGCGTGAGGCTTTCCTGCCTTTGCGTCAGACGCCCTGCCGCGGCACACAACAGCCCCAGAGAGAAGATGCCGCCTTTATGGGTGTTCACCCCGCCGGTGGCGTTGAACATCGCCTGTTCGCAGGCCAGACCGACCGGCCTTATTGCCCGCAGCGTTTGCGGCCCGGCAAGACGGGCCGTCTCCCTGCCGACGTTAAAGAACGCGGTGAACCACGGGGCAATGGCCGCGATACTGGCCATAAACAGCGCGTAATTCATATCGCGATGCGCCCCGCTGTTGACGCGATCTACCAGACCCGGTTTCGGGGTCAAGCGAATTTCACGGTACAGGGCCTCGGCCGCCAGCTCCGCGAAGGGGTGCTGAACGTCTGGCGCATTACATCTGGCAAGCGAAGTAGTCATCGGTTAACGCCTCGATTACGCGCATGAGCTCGGCCAGCGAATGACGTCGCATGCGGGAACAAACGTGAGCAGGTTCATGACAGATAAAGCATCTGCGCATCGGTTGCTGGATGGCGCTTCTTTTCAGCAGTCCCGTTTTCGGACACAGCACGTCGATATCCCACAGGCGTCCCAGAGGATGGTTATCTTCGAGATGCGCGGTGACGTGCTTGATCATCCAGGCCGGGGCCGCCACCGACCAGAGCGCTTCCGGCCCGGTGACCGGCTGCAGAGTGTGCTGGCGACAGACCGTCCACTGATGCGTGCGGAATAGCTCTCCGAGCGCCTCATTCGCAACGGCCATCACTCGTCGGGCCAGACCGGTATCCTTCACCGCCCCCGGCCAGACCAGCGTGACGGATACCACGGTATGATCCGACTGAAACAGCCACGCCTGCTGTCGGCGTGCGCGCTGCTCTTTTGATGTCAGAACCTGTTCCAGCGAAACAGGGGCGTTCGATGCGTTATCCGTCATGGGGATCACTCCTTCACCTGGTGAACCACATCAATCACGCTGCCGTCGCGGTAGCGCACCACGCCAACGATCCGGTCGGTAAACGCCACCGGCTTAGGCTCACCCGAGATGAGCAACGCCTTCTGATACAGCGCCTCAATGTCGACGACGGCCAGCCCCGCGTGAATCAGGCGTTCGCGGATCTCCGGGCGCGCCGGGTTAACGGCAATACCGTGATCGGTAACCAGAACGTCAATGCTTTCGCCCGGCGTCACCAGGGTGGTGACCTGCCTGACAACGGTAGGAATTCGGCTGCGGATCAGCGGGGCAACCACGATGGTGAGATTTGCCGCCGCGGCGACGTCGCAATGCCCGCCCGACGCGCCGCGCATCACCCCGTCGGAACCGGTCAGCACGTTGACGTTGAACCGGGTGTCCACCTCCAGCGCGCTGAGGATAACCACGTCCACCCTGTCGCAGCAGGCGGCTTTTGCAGCCGGGTTCGCATACACGTTGGTGGAGATTTCCACATGGCCAGGATTGACGGTCATGGAAGCGGCCGCAGCACCGTCAAAGCTTTGCGTATCGAGGATCTTTTCAATGAGCCCCTTTTGATGCAGATCGACAATGCTGCCGGTGATCCCGCCGAGCGCAAAACGGGCGACAATATTGTGTTTACGCATACGGGCCTCCATAAACCGCGTACAGGCGGTGGACGCCGCACCTGAACCGGTCTGAATGGAAAAGCCGTTGCGGAAGTAGCCAGAGTGTTCGATAACGTCGGCAGCAGAGCGGGCAATCATTAGTTCACGTGGATTACTGGTCACCCTGGCGGCGCCGACGCTGATTTTTGCCGGGTCGCCGACGCTCTCAATCTGCACCACATAGTCAACCCGGTCCTGAACGATACTGGCCGGCAGGTTGGGGAACGGCTTCAGGGTTTCGGTGAGCAAGACCACCTTTTTGGCATATTGCGCGTCGACCATAGCGTAACCGAGCGAGCCGCACTGCGATGTGCCGCCGTTGCCGCTGGCATTGCCATATTCATCGCTGCAGGACACCGCCAGAAAGGCGACATCAATGGCAATTTCACCCTTCTGAATCAGGTTCACCCGCCCGCCGTGGGAGTGGATCTGTACCGGCTCATCCATCAGCCCGTGTGAAATCGCATCCGCCAGCTCGCCACGCATGCCGGAGGTGTAGATTTTGCCAATCACGCCACTGCGAATATGTTCAATAAGCGGGGCATTGCACGACATTAACGAGCTGGACGCGAGCGTGATCCCTTTCAGACCGCGCTGAGCCAGCTTATCCATCACATAGTTGATCACCTTGTCGCCTTCGCGGAACGCGTGATGGAAGGAGACGGTCATGCCGTCATGCAAATCGCAACGGTCCAGTACCTCGTCCACGCTGGCAAAAAGTTTGCGCTGATATTTTTGCTGTGTATCAGAAAGATACGGCGTCGTCGCGTTAGCGCCGCTGAAGGCGACGTATTCACGACGCGTGCCGGGAATGTGGTGCAGGGTTTCTGTGAGATTTTTCATTATTCATCCTGTCGCTTGCGAAAAAAGGTGATTACTGACGAATGCCAGAGGCATTTTTGCGTTCGATAACAACCCGGGCATGGTTGATAATCGGCGCGTCGATCATTTTGCCGTTCAGCGAGATCACCCCGAGTCCGTTGCGTTCGCCCTCTTCTGCGGCAGCAATCACGCGCTGGGCGTAATCCACTTCTTCCTGCGTGGGCGCGTAGGCGTTGTGAAGAATTTCAATTTGTCGCGGATTAATCAGCGATTTTCCGTTGAAACCCATCCGGCGGATGAGATCCACTTCTTTCAGGAAACCGGCCTCGTCATTGACATCGGCGTAGACCACGTCGAAAGCGTCGATCCCTGCCCCGCGCGCGGCATGTAATACCGCGCACCGCGCATAAAACAGCTCTGTTCCGTCGCCCCGCTCGGTTTGCATATCCATCACGTAGTCAAAGGCGGCGAGCGCAATCCCCATTAAACGGTCGGAGGATTTCGCAATGGCAACGGCATTAATGACGCCGACGGCGGATTCGATTGCCGCCATTAATTTCGTTGAGCCAACAGGACGCCCGCAGCTTTCTTCAATGCGGACGATTTCACGTTCGAGCTGATAAATATCTTCCGGTGTGTCGGTTTTCGGCAGACGAATAACATCCGCCCCTGCCCTGACGGCGGCTTCCAGATCCTTTAAACCAAAAGGGGTATTAAGCGGGTTAATTCTGACAACGGTTTCAATATCGTTGTACATCGGGTGTTGCAGCGCGTGAAATACCAGAAGACGCGCGCTGTCTTTTTCTTTCAGCGCAACGGCATCTTCCAGGTCAAACATAATGGAGTCTGGTTTATAGATAAATGCCGTCGACAACATGGCAGCACTTGAACCGGGAATAAATAACATACTGCGACGTAACTTTTTCATTATAACGTTTCCCATGCAATGTCTTCCCGGGCTGTCCCTCTGAGCAGTGCAGCCTGCACGCGGGCGCGGATCACGCAGTCCAGCGCGCCTTTATCATCAATAATGATCTGCCCCTGTTCGATGTTGAACGCAGCCAGGGTTTCATGGACCACCTCTGCAATTCGGTCGCCGAATTGCTTATACACTTCGCTCTGGATGACCACGTCCAGCCCGCTCTCGACGGGACTGACCTTAACCATGAGGTCGCTGGACTCCAGCGTTCCCGCCATCGCGGCTTGCACAATTTTCATATTCATTTTCCTGTGATAATGCACTTAAACCGCTGCCGTCAGCGGCTCGGATAAACAGGGCTGATGCTGTATTCCGTTATTCAGAAACGCGCGCGTGGTGGCAGGCACCATGCGGCTGGCGGCAGCGATGTTGTTTTCTTTTAATAAACGACGAACGGCTGAAGCCGATACCGGCACATTATTACCATCCGTTCTTCTTTCTATTTCGTGTACGCTAATACGGGCCGCTGTGCTCGTCTCTTCTTCCAGCCAGCGGTGCATCGCCCGGTTATATTCGGCGGTTAACGGACAGAACGGCTCGGTACCCACGAAACGATGGTTAATATTCAACGCGGGGGCGATGTAATTTCTGAACAGCATGAGGTCAATTGCCGCGTAGGTTTTATCGATGACCTGCTTATCTTTCAGGAAATAGCTCGGGAATGTCCCGCGCGAAATAATATACGCCGACCCCGGATGAACGGTGACATTCGGCAGGTGCTGCGATCCGTCCCTGACCATCGCGAACCGTTCTTTAAACGAAAATGCCGAGACATCTTCCTGGACCACGAAAACATGTAACGCGTCGCACCGGCTCGCCGCATGCTCGATAAGATATTGGTGGCCGAGGGTGAACGGATTGGCGTTCATCACAATCGCGCCAATATTTTTCCCCGGCGCGAAATGATGGCGGCGCAGCTGGCTGCAATAACGATGAATACCCACCGGCGTATTCTCCATTAATGACGCACGGTTCTCGACCGTCACCAGCGGATAAAACCCGCATCCGCGAAATGACTTCACGTTATCCGGACAGGTAAAGAGAAAGAGTTGATGTTCACCGTTCTGTGCCGCCTGAAGTTCGGCCTCATGGATTAACGTCAGGATTAACGACGTGCCCCGCCACCCGGCATCCACTGCGATGCACTTCAACGTGTTACCCGCAATGCCGGTGCAGGCGACAAGATGGCGCTGATAGCGGGCAACAATAAATTGCGCAATATCGTCATCAATACCTAAACCGTTGCGGGACAGGAAGCGGACAACCTCTTCCCGGGACTGGGCGTTACCGGCGTTAATAACCTCAAACTCGGGTGTTCTGGCGGTGTACATCTTCTCTCTCCTGAGCGTTTAGACAGCTAACGCTTGTGGCTGCGGCTGGGCTTCCACAATGGTATTGACCAGCCGGCCAACGTTTTCGATCTCCACTTCAACGCGATCGCCGTCGTGCAGAAACAGAGGTGGATTGCGCTTTTTGCCGACGCCGCCTGGCGAACCGGTAATAATGACGTCGCCGGCGCTAAGAGAGGTGAACGTACTGATGTAGGCGATAAGATCCGCCACTTTGTGGATCATGCTGCCTGTGGAGTCATCCTGAACCAGCATGCCGTTCAGCCAGGTGTGAATGGTCAGGGCGTGAGGATCGGGGATCTCGTCCGCCGTGGTCATGTAGGGGCCGAAGGCGCCGGTTTGCGTCCAGTTTTTACCGGCGGTGAACCAGGCGTGCTGCCAGTCGCGCACGGAGCCGTCCATGTAGCAGCTGTATCCCGCGACGTGGCTGAGCGCGTTACTGACGCCAATTTGGCTACCGGGTTTACCGATAATAACGGCCAGCTCGCCTTCATAATCGAACTCGCTGGAGAGAACCGGTTTTATCACCGGCCGCGCATGCCCGGTTTGCGAATCAGGAAAACGGATAAACAGCGTGGGGGCATTATTGGTCTCGGCAAACTCTTTTCTTTTTTCAGCGTAATTCATGCCAACGCAGAAAATTTTTCCGGGCGCTTCTATAACGGGCAAAAAGGTCACGTCTTCAGGCCTAATATCCACCGGGCAATCGATATATTGTCTGGCGACATCAATCGCATCCCATTGAAGGAGATCTTTCAGTGTCGCATATTGATGGCCAATTTTATTACCCAGGTCGATAAAGCCCGACTCAGTATACATTCCGTAGCTTTTACGGCCCTGATGAATATAACTTGCTAGTTTCATAATAATACCTGATTGATATACGTGCTCATTCTGTGTTCACGCATCGAAGCGTGAACACATTGTCATGCTACTTACTCGGCTGACTGCGCTGGAACCAGAACCTGCTTATTACCAGATGCCAGATACGTAGCCACGACTACGCCAACGCCAAGTAATGCCAGAATAAATCCGGTCATTCCCTGCCAGCCCATTGAATGGAAGACAAAACCGTTGATAAAACCAATCACCGAACCGCCCATGTAGTAGAAGAATAAATAGAGCGCGACGGCCTGACCTCTTGCATGCGTGGCATTTTTACTGACCCAGCTTAAGCCGATAGAATGGCAGCCGAAGAAACAGCCGGTAAAAATCACTGCGCCAACAATAAAGGTGACAACGTTCGACGTGAGCGTCAGCAGCATGCCGAACGCCATAATTAAGAACAACACGCGCAGGACTTTCATTGCGCCATATTTTGCCGATAAGCGGCCTGCCTGCGGTGCCGTAAAGAAACTCAGGGCGAAGCTAAAGGAGAGCAGGCCTGCATTTGCCGGTGAAATATGGAACGGTTCACCTTTCAGGAAGAAGGCCAGATAGTTATACAGTGAGGTAAATGCGCCGAAGATAATAAAGCTGATGACAAACGCCAGCGCCAGATTTTTATTTTTGAAATGCGATGCTGCCCCTTTCACCATTCGCATCACGTTCAGGTTCTGGGTAGGGGTAAAATTTTTGGATTCTGGCAGCAGGAATTTCACCAGAATAGCAACCGCAATCAGGCTGACGGCAAAGCCGTAAAAGATGACATTAATGGAAACGTGGTCGATCAGCTGGCTGGCAACAATACGGCCGGACATGCCGCCCATCGAGTTACCGAAGACAAAATAGCCCGTCACGATGCCAGCTGCCACCGGTGCGACCTCCTCACTGATGTAGGCGGTTGCTGCCGCCGCGATGCCGCTCAGCGCCAGACCAATCACCGCACGCAGCGCCACCAGCATCGCCCAGGATTCTACCAGCGGGCAGAGCAGCGTCAGAATGCCGCCCAGCAGGAGGGAGACGATAATTAACCGCTTCCTGCCATAATGATCGGATAACGTCCCGGTAAACAGCAACCCAATTGCCAGCAAGGCCGTTTCTGCGGATAAGATAATACTCACCTGGCTGACCGGAACATTATATTCCACGGCCAGCGTTGGAAGCAGTGGCTGAATAAAAAACAGAGAAGCAAGTTCTGCAAGCCCGGATAATGCGAGTGCCAGAATTACGCGAATATGCGCGCTGGCTTTTACAGGATCGGGCGCTTTCAGGGTATTGTTAGCATGCGTGAACGCCATAATAACCTCAGTATTATAGTTAAGGTACAGAATGTAATTGTTTAAGACAGGTATGTTTCTAAGTTTGGCTTTTACCTAATCAACTTCAGAGAGCATTTTTTCAGGTACGCAGACGACACCTTCAAATAGCTTACGGGAAGTACGAATTACCGCAGCTCGGGTATTTTCGATATTGTTCCCGTCCCTCAACAATGACACGGATATTTTTCCACTTGGGTGTTCAATATCAATAATATTGGTAAAGCGCTCTTTTGGACGACCAGCGACAATTTTAGCGGCGACGGAGCCTTCTATAAGCGTCGCGGTCGAAATACCAATCGAGCCGGTAATGGCCAGGGATTTATGGCAGGTGTGTGGCATGAAATACCGCACCTGAAGCGTTCCGCCGTTGCGCGCCCGGCTGAGGAGAACCGGTTTAGGGATCACTTTGTTTGACACATCCCCTAAGCCCATCGCCTCACCCGCCTGACGACGCAGGCTCTCCAGCCTTGCTTTAAACGCCGCATCGGCATCCAGTTCCGCGGGTGACTCCCCTCCTGTTTTCCCCAGTGCCGAGGCCTCAATCAATACCATCGGCATCGCCATATCAATACAGGTAACGTTAATACCGTCGAATACGTTTGTAACGCTGTCGGTCGGAAGCAATTTCCCTGTTTTGGAACCCGCTGAATTCAGGAAGGTTAAACCAATGGGCGCGGCAGTACCCGGAACTCCGTCAATCTGGGTATCGCATTCATACACAACGCGATAATCCGGCGTTTGCACCTCGGCGTCGACCAGTGTTCCGGTGTTCAGATTGCGGATACGCACCGTTGTCACCGGGCTTTGCGCCTTCACCAGCCCTTTTTCAATCGCAAAGGGCCCCACCGCGCAGAGCATATTGCCGCAGTTTGGCGTGGTATCGACGCGACGTTCATTCACCATCACCTGTGCGAATAAATAATCCACATCAGCGTCCGGGCTGTCGGAAGGACTGACGATGGCCACCTTACTGGTTTGCGGGCTTCCACCGCCAATGCCATCAATTTCAAGTTCATGACCTGCGCCCATCAAGCTGAGTAACACCGCGTCGCGCGCTTCGGTTTCCTCAGGCAGGTCGCTGGCCAAAATAACGGGGCCTTTTGACGTACCGCCACGCATTAATACGCAAGGGATCTTTAACATGTGTTTTTCTCATTTCGTTTTATCAGGAACGCAATAAGGTTTTCACACTCCAGTTGATAACTCTAATGTCAAAAAAAGCGGGATTAATACGTTTTGCACATTAATAGCCCTTGCGTTATCGTGGTTTAAGAAAAGCAAAAATGGGATGCAGACATGCAACATGAATTACAGGGAATACAAGCGTTTGTAAAAATTGCAGAAATCGGATGTTTTACAAAAGCGTCGCAATTTCTTCATATTTCACAACCGGCGTTAACACGAAGAATTCAAAAACTGGAAGAAAGTCTGGGTACCACGCTATTTGAGCGTTCAACGCGCAGCGTCAAGCTCACGACGGTGGGAAGAGAATTTTTACCTAAGGCAAAGAATTTAATCGATTTTTATGAAAGCTCAGTCCTGAGTATTAAAGAGATGGCGACGCATCAGGCCGGGGTTATTACGGTTTCCTGTATCCCTACTGCCGCCTTCTATTTTCTGCCTTCAGTGATACGAGATTATAACAATGACTATCCAAACATCCGGATCCGCATCCTTGAGCACAGTGCCAGCGATTGTCTCGAAGCGGTTTTAAATGGCGACGCAGATTTCGGCATAAATATGATAAACATCACACATCCGAATATCGATTTTGCCCCGCTGGTAAACGAACCCTTTGTTCTGGCATGCCGCCGCGACAATGAACTGGCGAAAAAACCGCTGGTGACCTGGGACGATCTGGCAGGCATGAAGCTGATTGGAGTCAGGCGTTCCAGCGGGAACCGTTCGCTTATCGATCAGGCTTTTGAAAAGATGGACTGGAAGCCGAACTGGTTTTACGAAGTGCGTCACCTGTCAACGTCACTGGGGATGGTAGAGGCGGGTCTCGGGGTGTCTGTTGTGCCGAGTCTGGCGATGCCGACCGATGAACATCATGTCCTTGTCAGTCGCCCGCTGATTGAACCCGTCATTCGGCGAACGCTGGGGCTAGTACAACGCCGGGAAAACCCTCTCAGCCCGGCGGCGGAAAAATTCAGAGAGCTGCTTGTACAGCTATGGTCAGCGGAAAACAACAGCCCGTGGATCGGCAAGTTTACTCAGCTGTAAGCCATGACATGACAAAGGGGCTAAGGCCCCTTTGCGCATTATTTTCCCGCCTGAGGATGTGTATCAAAGCCCGCCATCACCGCCGTCAATTCTGCAAGTGAAAAACCGTGTTTTGCATCGTCAACGCCCAGCCCAAAGCGTTCCTGCATCAGCTGGTAAAGCGCTGCCGCATCGGAAAGATGGATCTGCTCCTCCACATGACCGTTCTGCCAGTGGGTAAAGTTGAAGTTGGTCAGCGTCAGCTTGCCGCCGTCTGGCAGATGGCGGCACATCAGCAGATGATGGCGGAAATGCGACTGCGGCCAGTGCGCCGACCAGAAATTTCCCATCACGTAATCGCTGAAATACTGCGTCGTCAGGTCAAAGTGGTACATCGACTGCCAGTGCTCGTGGTGGCGGTACTGCAGCACCCAGTCGTTGCCTTCGCTCAGCAGACGATACAGACCGTGCGGCGTTTCCTGCTCCTCGTTAGCGATCAAACGAATCGGCGCCGTCAGCGTCTGGCCGCCAAACCCCACGTCGGCGATCCAGCGCTCGCCGTTCAGCTCAACCAGCAGCAACCGGTGCGTGCGTGGTGGCATTTGCGGCGGGCTCGCTAATACCACGCGCCCCAATACGCTGCGCACGGTAAACCCGACGTCACGCAATACCCGCTCAAACAGGCCGTTTTGCTCAAAGCAGTATCCCCCACGACGGGCAATCAGCAATTTGTCGACCAGACACTGGTCTTCGAGATGAATTTCGCGCGGCAGGACGACATCGATATTCTCAAACGGGATCGCGCAGTTGTGATGTAAATGCAGTGCGCGCAGGGTGTCTATATCAGCAGAAGCCGGTTGCTTCCAGCCGATGCGGGCGAAATAGGCGGTCAGAAAGGGGGACATATATCAGTTTCCTTTGATAGTGATGCTGTGTTTATAAACTAATTCTACGCGCTCACTTTGATTTACGTGCTTTTTCGTCATACTCATCGTTACAGATGAGGAGATCCTATGAGCCACTTTCGCCCTGTTGAATTACGTCATGCCAGCCGCCTGCTGAACCACGGCCCTACCGTGCTGATCACCAGTCGTGATGAAACGATAGACAGACGCAACGTAATGGCCGCCGCCTGGTCAATGCCCGTTGAGTTTGAGCCGCCGCGTATCGCAATAGTCGTGGATAAAAGTACCTGGTCGCGCGAGCTGATTGAGCGCAGCGGGAAATTTGGCATCGTCATCCCCGGCGTGGCGGCGGCCAACTGGACTTACGCGGTGGGCAGCGTCAGCGGGCGCGACGAGGACAAATTCAACTGTTACGGGATCCCGGTCGTGAATGGCCCGGAGCTCGGCCTGCCGGTCATTGAAGAGAAATGCCTGGCGTGGATGGAATGCCGGTTATTACCCGTGACCTCTGCGGCAGAGAAATACGACACGCTGTTTGGTGAAGTGGTTTCAGCGGCAGCCGATGAACGGGCGTTTATTGCCGGACGCTGGCAGTTTGACGGGGATAAGCTCAATACCCTGCATCATCTTGGAGCCGGGACGTTTGTGGCGAGCGGGAAGATGGTGAAGGCGCTGGATTGAGAAAACCCTCCCCCTAATGGGAGAGGGTGACCGTATTACTTCGCACGCCGTGCAATAATCTCATCCGCAACATTCCGCGGGGCTTCCGCAAAATGGTGGAACTCCATCGTATACGTCGCGCGTCCCTGGGACATCGAGCGCAATGTCGTGGCATAACCAAACATCTCCGCCAGCGGCACGTCAGCGCGAATAATCTGGCTGCCGTACTGCTCTGCCATCCCCTGCACCATGCCGCGGCGGGAAGAGAGATCGCCCATGATGTTACCGGCGTACTCTTCCGGTGTTTCCACCTCCACGTGCATGATCGGCTCAAGGATCGCCGGATCCGCCCTGCGGGCGCCCTCTTTAAAGCCGAGGATCGCCGCCATGCGGAACGCCATCTCCGAGGAGTCGACGTCGTGATACGAGCCAAACGTCAGCGTCGCTTTGACATCGACGACCGGATAGCCCGCCAGCACGCCGCTGTTCATCGCTTCGCGCAGCCCTTTCTCAACGGACGGAATATACTCACGCGGCACCACGCCGCCCTTGGTGGCATCTTCAAATTTAAAACCACTTCCGGGCTCCAGCGGCTCCAGACTCAGGACCACATGGCCGTACTGCCCTTTACCGCCGGACTGTCGGACAAATTTGCCTTCGATGTCCTTCACCGTTTTACGCAGGGTTTCACGGTAGGTCACCTGCGGACGACCGATATTTGCCTCGACGCCAAACTCACGCTTCATGCGGTCGACGATAATCTCAAGGTGTAGCTCACCCATCCCGGAGATAATGGTCTGACCGGACTCTTCGTCAGTGTGCAGGCGGAAAGACGGATCTTCCGCCGCCAGACGCTGCAGCGCGATGCCCATTTTCTCCTGATCGCCTTTGGTTTTCGGCTCAATCGCCAGCGAAATCACCGGGTCCGGGAACTCCATGCGTTCAAGCGTAATGACGGCGTTCGGATCGGTGAGCGTGTCGCCGGTGGTTACGTCTTTCAGCCCGACGCAGGCCGCGATATCCCCGGCGCGCAGTTCGTCCACCTCGTGGCGATCGTTGGCATGCATCAGCACGATTCGCCCGATGCGCTCTTTCTTCCCTTTCACCGGGTTATACACCGCGTCGCCTTTACGCAGCACGCCAGAGTAGACGCGGATAAAGGTCAGCTGCCCGACGTACGGATCGCTCATCAGCTTGAACGCCAGCGCCGAGAACGGCTCATCATCGCTCGGGTGACGCTCTGCGTGCTGCCCTTTTTCATCCACGCCATCAATGGCCGGCACGTCCAGCGGCGACGGCATCAGCTCGATCACCGCATCGAGCATGCGCTGCACCCCTTTGTTTTTAAACGCGCTGCCGCAGAGCATCGGCTGGATCTCGCCCGAGATAGTGCGAATACGCAGCCCTTTAATAATTTCCGCTTCCGTCAGGTCGCCGGTTTCCAGGTACTTGTCCATCAGTTCATCGCTGGCTTCCGCCGCCGCAGAGACCATTTTTTCCCGCCATTCCTGGGCGGTACTGGCTAAATCGTCCGGCACGGGCGCATAGGTAAACACCATGCCCTGCGTCGCATCGTCCCACAGAATGGTGCGCATCTTGATGAGATCCACCACGCCGGTGAAGTGATCTTCGGCCCCCACCGGGATGACAATCGGCACCGGATTGGCCTTCAGGCGTTCCTGCATCATCCGCACGACGCGGAAGAAGTCGGCACCCGGACGGTCCATTTTGTTGACGAAGGCCAGACGCGGTACGTGATATTTATTGGCCTGACGCCAGACGGTTTCCGACTGCGGCTGCACGCCGCCCACGGAGTCATATACCATCACGGCACCGTCGAGGACACGCATGGAACGTTCCACCTCAATGGTGAAATCCACGTGCCCCGGGGTGTCGATGATGTTAATCCGGTGCGGCTCATAGCCTCTGTCCATGCCTGGCCAGAAGCAGCTGACCGCCGCGGAGGTAATGGTGATTCCGCGCTCTTGCTCCTGCGCCATCCAGTCAGTGGTTGCCGCGCCATCGTGTACTTCACCCAGCTTGTGGCTCATCCCGGTATAAAACAGGATGCGCTCGGTGGTGGTAGTTTTACCGGCATCGATATGCGCGGAGATACCGATGTTGCGATAACGTTCGAGAGGGATGGGTCGGGGCATGATATTTCCTTAGTCAGTATGACGTGTTTGTGACGACCAGGATGGTCGTGCATTCGTTCGTTTGCTATAATAGTCCTATTGTACGAGTATTATCGAACTATTTTTTAAGGGTTGACCTATTGTTGATATAGCTCAATCTGACGCCATACGCAGGAAAACGATGATCCCTAACCACCCTGAAACTGAACAAATACTGCTGGAAAATGTGCTCTTTGCCCTCGGCAACCCGCTCCGGCTATCGATTATTCGCCGGCTCGCCGACGGCAGCGAACTGAGCTGTAACGCGCTGCGCCCGGAAGATGTGGTGAAGTCCACGATGACCCATCACTGGCGCGTATTGCGCGACAGCGGGGTCATCTGGCAGCGTCCGCAGGGACGCGAAAACATGATTTCATTGCGACGAGACGATCTGGATACCCGTTTTCCAGGGTTGATGGCGATCCTGCTGCAGGTTAAGTAATTTCAGTCCCTTCCAGGCGATAGACCGGGACCTGCCGGGTTGTTTTGGTAAGCGTATCGAACACCTCGGCGTTGGACGTCACGATCCGCATCCCTGTTTTGCGTAACCGTTGTATATCAGCCGCGATGCGCTGAATGCCAAACCAGAAAAGCCCGTCAAGCGCGGTTACAGACAGCCCGTTGTCCAGCGCCAGTTTGAGGCGCTCCTTTGGCGCTTTCACCTGCTGGGCAATTTGCCGGTAGGACGCTTCCGTCGCGCCCGTGGCGTCACTGCGCTGGATCCGCGTCTTCAGGTGATAGGTAAACTCGTCAGGTATGCCGTCCAGATCCCGTTTAAGGCTGTAGACGCAGCCAAAGCGCTTGCCGTTAAACAGAACATTTTTCTGACTGAGCTGAAGCTCTTTCCTGACGGCATCAATCAACTGGGGCGCACGGGTGAGAAGCAGCCTGAAGGGCAGCTCGAAGCTGGTGACGTAATCCACATTAAGCAACGCGAGGCGCAGCCGCTCCTCTGCACCGGCCTTTTGCTCACGACACTCCTCCAGAACCTCTGCCCACTGGCGCGTCAGGCGCTCCGGTTCGGCAGCTTCGGTCAGGAGATATTTTTCAATCTGATAATCAACTCTTCCGGTCATCGTGTGGTATCCCGTCGCTGTGGCTGCGGTAATTCTATACAGCGCGGTGAGTTTTATAAAGGACTGAACCGCAGCGACACGCTGTAAATGTCGTTGCGATTCAGTATCCTGCCGATTCGAATCAGTGCGCCATAATCCAGCCCATCAGCAGCGTGGCGAAAATCACCGTTGAGGCACCGCCAATACGCGTCGCGATCTGCGCGAACGGCATAAGCGACATGCGGTTGGAGGCAGACAGAATGGCCACATCTCCAGTACCGCCCAGCCCACTGTGGCAGCAGGTCACAATTGCCGCTTCCACGGGATACATATTCAGACGCGACGCAATCACGTAGCCGCTCAGCGCCATCGCAATCACCACCGATCCGCATACCACTACATAGCCCACCGAGAAGACCGACACCACGCTTTCAAGCGGCACGTATAGCATCCCGAGGCCGATCATCAGCGGCCAGACCAGCGCAGCCGAAACGAATTTATAGCAGCTGTGCGCCCCCTGCTCCATTGAGGCCGGGATCACCCTGAAGTATTTACACAGGACGGCAATCAGGATCATCAGCACCGGGCCGGGAATATGGACCAGTTTTTCAAACAAGCCTCCGACGATGAAAAACGCGCACACCATCAGCAATCCGCCGCCCATCAAATGAAAATCCGTCTGCTGAGCGCCTGGCGTCCCGGCGAACAGGCTGGCGTCGTCTTTACTCCGCGTGAGCATGCCATTCCCCGAAAGCGCAGGACGTTTCGTCCCGAGACGCGCCAGCGAGCCGGCACAAATAATGGCGAAGATATTTCCGACGACCGCAGCGGGAGCCAGCTGCGCCACGTAGACGTCCGGCGTCTGCCCCAGGATTGCCGAATAGGCCAGAGACAGGGGCAAAATCCCCTCGCCAATTCCACCGCCAATGATAGGGACAATGATAAAGAAGAAGGTGTGGTAAGGCGTATACCCAAACAGCGTTCCCACAATAAGCCCGCTCAGCACGGCCATCAGTGTCCCCGCCACCAGCGGAACAAACATGCGCATCATGCCCTGGATCAGCAGCACCCGGTTCATCCCCAGGATGCTGCCGACCACCAGGCAGGCGATGACGAAATAGAGCAGATTCGCCTCCTTCATCAGCAGATGCACCGTATCAAGGGTTTGTTTCCCGAATGCGCCAAAATAGACCAGCACGGAAGGCACCATCAGACACAGGATCGCCGGGCCGCCGATGTCCTTCAGCACGGGGATTTGACGCCCCACTTTGGCAAACGCAAAGCCAAGGGTCATGATGACCGCCAGTCCGCCTATCATATTTTTCGGCAGCAGCCCTGCCCAGGCGGACGTCGCCACAATCGCGGCAATCCCGACGAACAGCATCAGCGGAACCGCGCCCACCTCGGTCGTGTTCAGCCCAAAAGCAAAACGCGAGGTCGACAGCGCGGAAGTCGGTACAGGATTATCTTTCATATAATCACCTGAAATTTGTGTTCGGATATACAGAGTAAGGAATAAGCGGAAAACTATTCCTGATTCGAATAAATGTTCTTAAATAGAAAATAATGACTTTGGTGGCCTTTTCTCAAAAACAGGCTCAGCGTGAAATTAACATGGGCTTTCGAAGAGAAATGTGAACACAACAGCCCTTTCCTTTTAAATAATTTAATTCATTATTATGTAACTAAAGTTATTCATGGCATTCAATGCAATTCTTTTGAAATTAATAAAACCAGAAATAATGTGACCCTTATCACTCCTGCTACGTTAGCTAAGCGCTAAATTAGCTCCCCAACAAAACACAGAAAACTCCGTGTCTTTATCATCCTTAAAGTCACTGTTTCTGCTCGTCTTATTTCTGTTTCGTTTAAATATTCAGGAGTTAACCATGTCTCGTAAAGACGTTCTGTACACGCCTTATAATGGCGCCGTACTGCTGGAAAACCCGTTATTAAATAAAGGCCTCGCCTTTATTAAGGAAGAGCGGGATAATTTTAATCTGCATGGATTATTGCCGCATAACGTTGAAACCATTGAGGAGCAAACGGAGCGTGCCTGGGTGCAGTTCTGCCATTTTAAAAGCGATATTTCCCGCCATGTTTATTTGCGCAATATTCAGGACACCAATGAAACCCTCTTTTACAACCTCTTGCGTTCGCATCTGAAAGAGACGTTACCGATTATCTATACCCCGACGGTGGGTGAAGCCTGCGAGCATTTCTCCACGATTTATCGCCGCGCGCGCGGCTTGTTTATTTCATGGCCTAACCGCCACCGCATTGATGAGATGCTGCAAAGTTTCTCGCGCAACGACGTTCGGGTGATTGTGGTAACGGACGGAGAACGCATTTTAGGCCTCGGCGACCAGGGTATCGGCGGTATGGGCATTCCGATTGGCAAGCTGTCGCTCTATACCGCCTGCGGAGGGATCCATCCGGCCTCCACCCTGCCGATTATGCTGGATGTCGGCACCAATAATCAGCAACACCTCGACGACCCGATGTACATGGGCTGGCGTCACCCGCGCATCAGCGACGACCAATACGCTGAATTTATGGATATGTTTATCAGCACGGTTAAGGCGCGCTGGCCCAACGTTCTCCTGCAGTTTGAAGACTTTGCGCAGAAAAACGCCACCCGACTTCTGCAGCGCTACCGCGACCAGCTGTGCTGCTTCAATGATGATATCCAGGGCACAGCAGCCGTCACCGCCGGTACGCTGATCGCGGCGGCGCACGCGGCGGGGACGCGCATTCGCGACCAGCGCGTGGTGTTCCTGGGCAGCGGCTCTGCCGGATGCGGGATTGCTGAAAAAATTGTGGCGCTGATGGTCGATGACGGCCTGAGCGAGTCGGAAGCCCGCAGCCGGATCTTTATGGTCGATCGCTTCGGCCTGCTGACCGACGATATGACCAACCTGCTCGATTTCCAGAAAAACCTGCTTACCGCGCGCGACGCCGTTAGTCGCTGGCAGGTAGACTCGCAAAATATTTCCCTGCTGGACGTGGTGAAGAACGCACATCCCACGGTGATGATCGGCGTTTCAGGCCAGCCGGGGCTGTTCAGTGAAGAGATCGTCAAAGAGATGCATCGCCACTGTCCGCGCCCGATTATCATGCCGCTCTCGAACCCAACGTCACGGGCGGAGGCCCAGCCTCAGGACCTAATCGCCTGGACCCAGGGTGCCGCGCTGGTGGCCACCGGCAGTCCGTTCGCCCCGGTATTCTGGGAGAATGCGCACTATGAGATTGCCCAGTGCAACAACGCCTATATCTTCCCGGGCCTGGGGCTGGGCGTGCTGGCCTGTAACGCTCGCCGGGTGACGGAAGAGATGCTGATGGCAGCAAGCCGCAGCCTGGCCGCGCAGTCTCCGCTCGTGACCACGGAAAGAGGAGGATTGCTGCCGCCGGTAGATCAGATTGAAACGGTCTCACGCCAGATTGCCGTTGCCGTCGCCCGGGCCGCCATTGAACAAGGCGTGGCGCCAGCGTTAGATGATGATACCCTGATGGCGCGTATCGAGAAAACCTGGTGGCAGGCGGACTATGCGCCGTACCGCCGATCCGCGCTGTAGCGTCGGTCATGCCCTCACCG
The DNA here is from genome assembly GCF_003331015.1 of Enterobacter sp. GER_MD16_1505_Eko_090. Taxonomy (NCBI): domain Bacteria; kingdom Pseudomonadati; phylum Pseudomonadota; class Gammaproteobacteria; order Enterobacterales; family Enterobacteriaceae; genus Enterobacter; species Enterobacter sp. GER_MD16_1505_Eko_090. The sequence goes on from NZ_PUQF01000007.1 coordinate 49,927, forward strand.
CAGGGTGAGGGCATCGCTGTGGTGTCAGTGCTGTATGCGTGAACGGTCAGAAAAATCGCTGGCGGTGAGACTATCACCCCGAGTTGCCGCCTGTTTCAGACGGGCATACCGGTCAGGTACCCCTTCAGGACGGGTTTTGAAGCGACGGTGCAGCCACATATATTGTTCAGGCGCCATGCGTACGGCCTGCTCAATTGCCCTGTTCATCTGCGTCGCCACGGCTTCTTTATCGCCGCCCTGCAGCGCCTCGCTGATATCCTCCAGAATAATCAGCTCGTAACCGGTGCCATCCGCCCTGCGGCGCGGCACAAAGGGGATAACGGCAGGGTTAGCGCTTTTGACCAGCATATAGCTGCCCGCCGTCGTCGCGGCATCCGGCACCGCAAAGAACGGCACAAACACGCTGTTGGTTTTGCCATAGTCGTGATCCGGGGCGTACCACAAAATTTCATTCTGCTTCAGCGCGCGGATCATGCCCTTTAAATCATGGCGATCGAGCATGGTTTTGTTGGCGCGCAGGCGCCCTCGCGTCTGAAGCCAGTCCAGCAGAGCATTGTTATTAGGGCGATAAACCCCGATACCGGGGTTAAGCATGCCAAATATCCGCGCGCCCAGCTCAAGGGTCAGAAAATGTATCCCTACCAGCACCACGCCTTTTCCCTGCGCCCTCGCCTTTTCCATGTGTTCATAACCCTGCACGGTAAAGCATTTCTTTACCCGCCACGCAGGCCAGAACCATGCCATTCCGGTTTCGATTACCCCCATTCCTACCGATTCAAAATTACGCTGCAGCAATGACTCGCGTTCATCCTTTTTCATCTCCGGGAAACAAAGCTCCAGGTTGCGGCGGGCAATCTCGACGCGGCGAGGCAGTAAGCGCATCGCCAGTCGACCCAGGCCATGACCGATTCTGAACAGAAGCGGATAAGGGAGCAGCATGATGAGCCACAGAGCCGCAATGCCGGCCCAACTTAGCCAGTAACGGGGATGAAGAAAGGCGAATGAAAAACGGGGTAATTTTGTCATCAGAAAATTATCCTTTAACGTGTCTGTCCTTAATTGATTCTGTTGGAAATCTTTCCTAAGGATGAATAATATGCCAGTCAGAAACGTTAATTGTAGCGGATAAGACAAAACGCATTTTTATCGATTTTTGCGAAAAACGGGAAGACGAGCCGGGAAGGATTTATCCGCTCCCCGGCAGAAGATCTTACATCGAATACCCGGGCTTCTTAATAAGCTCCTCCAGCTTCGGTCCAATTTCGGTATCCCAGACCTGAGCCTTCCAGTCTTCAGGCGCGATCTGCTTCAGCGCCACCGACACGGAACTGTCTTTGCTGTTGAAATGGCGAATAATCACGTCGGCAATATCCGCCGCCAGGGCAGCTTTCTGTTCGTCGTTTAAATCACGGGGAAAACATTTAATATCTACGTGTGGCATGTGCAGGCTTCCGGTTGTGAATGTGGGCTCCACGTTATCAGATAATTTTGTTTGCCTTTAACACCTTGTGCAGTTCCGGTCGCTGACATACAGCGTCCGCAATCGCCGTGAATTTAGGGGTATTTTCGGCAAACCAGGCGTAACGGGGCCCCCAGGTGCGCGCTACCGCAATATACACATCCAGCAGCGTCAGCCGTTCCCCCAGCGCAAACGGGGTAGCCTTAAGCTGGCTTTCGAACCACAAATAGAGGGATTTCCGGTATGCGATGCAGTTTTTCTGCAGCTGTTCCGGCGCATCCGGCACCCAGCGTTTGGGATAGTCTGCATAGGTAAACGTGGGATAGACGTTGGCTACGAACCAGATGAGCAAACGCTGAAACTGCTGACGCTCTGCCTGCCCCACGGGTGGAGCAAGATCGGGACATCTGTCGAGCACCATCAGGGCAATCGCCGCCGTTTCGGTCATGATGGCGCCATTTTCCAGCTCCAGCGTCGGCACCTGGCACAGCGGATTGAGCTTGTGCAGCAATTCACGCTGCGGACCGGGCTGGTCAAACCCGTCCACGTTGATGAATTGATAAGGGATATCAGCCAGGGTCAGCATCACCTCACTGATTGCCGAGCCCCAGCCGGGTACGCCATAGAGTTTAATCATGTTGCCCCCTCAGGAGTGAAAATCCTAAGTGTAGAGCACCATTAGTAGGTTATCCCAGGCGGGTTGACCTCCGATTGCGTCACCGCTTCGCCCTGCTCGCCCCAGCGCGCCAGCACCTTCTGGTACTCTCCGCGCTCAATCGCACCGTTCAGCGCGGCCTGCAGGGCATAAACCAGTTGATTGCCTTTTTTGGTCGTGGTGGCGACATAAGCTTTCTTCGGCCCTAAACCGACCACGCGGGTTTTGCCGGTGAGCGCCGCTTTGTAAGCTGAAACCGACTGGGGGCCGAAGAACACATCCGCCCTGCCGGACTGGATATAGAGATTGCCCGAGGCATCGTCGTGAAGATAGACCGGCAGCGCAGGCGCCCGTCCCGCCTTTTTATTCTCTTCGTTCCAGCCCAGCAGGATGCGCTCCTGATTGGTACCCGAGCCGACAATCACCTTTTTCCCGGCCAGATCTTCCGCGCTTTTGATTGACTGAATCTCGCTGGTGGATTTCACCGAAAATGCCAGCGAATCGACGCGGTAGGTCGCAAAATCAAACTTCTCTTTACGCTGTTCGGTCACCGCAATGTTCACCAGCGCCACGTCGTAGCGCCCGGAAGCGATCCCCAGCGGCCAGTCTTCCCACGCCGTCGGCACCAGCTTTAGCTTCAGCCCCAGGCTGCCCGCCAGCAGGCGGGCAATATCCGGGTCGCTGCCGATCCGCATGCGGTTATCGCTGGCCAGCAGCGCCAGCGGCGGGGAGTTCAGCATCGAGACGGCGACCGTCAGCGTACCTGGCTCAACGAATTTATACCCGGCGGGGATCTTCGCCACGGCCTGCCGATCCACCGTCACCGGCAGCGGCTGCTCGTTGGCTTTCAGATCGATGCTGGCGTGGCTCGCCGTCGTAAAAAGCAGTCCTGCCAGAAGGCCGTATTTCATCTGCGCTCCTTACAGCACTTTTGACAGGAACTGGCGCGTTCGCGCGTGCGACGGCCGGTTCAGCACCGCGTCGCTGCTGCCCTGCTCCACGATTTTTCCGTCGACCATAAACACCACCTGATCCGCCACCTCGCGGGCAAAGCCGATCTCGTGGGTCACTACCACCAGCGTAGTGCCTGACCGGGCCAGTTTTTTGATTACGTCCAGCACTTCCCCTACCAGCTCCGGATCCAGCGCCGAGGTGGGTTCATCAAACAGCATCACGCGGGGACGTAACGCCAGCGCGCGGGCAATGGCAATGCGCTGCTGCTGGCCGCCGGAGAGATGGCGGGACCAGGCGTCGGCTTTGTCCCGTAGCCCGACCACGTCCAGCAGGCTGTACGCGCTTTCCACCGCCTCTCTTTTGCTGAGCTTTTTATGCGCGATGGGCGCCTCAATCAGGTTTTCCAGCACCGTGAGATGGGGAAAGAGATTGAAGTTCTGAAACACATAGCCCACGTTGACGCGCTGTTTGAGGATCTCTTTCTCCTTCAGCTCGTAGAGCTTGTCGCCCTGGCGACGGTAGCCAATGTAGTCCCCGTCGATCTGAATAAAGCCTTCGTCGACGCGCTCCAGGTGGTTTATGGTGCGCAGCAGCGTCGATTTTCCCGACCCGGACGGCCCTAGGATGACCGTCACGGACCCGGGCGGGATCTCAAGCGACACGTTGTCGAGCGCCTTATGGCGACCAAAATACTTGCTGACGCCGGTGATTGAGATATGTCCTTCAGGAGAGGCTTGCATGGATAGGCTCCTGTGCTGGCGTGGTGGTGACGGAACGGGTGCGACGGGCGGCACGGTTCTGATTAACCGCAGAGCGGCGTTCGCTGCGGGCGAGTGCGCGCTCAACACCGTACTGGATAGCGGACAAGACGGTGGTAATCACCAGATACCAGGCGGCACCGACCATCAGCAGCGGGATCACCTCCTGCGTGCGGTTGTAAATCATCTGAATGGTATAGAACAGCTCCGGCATCGCCAGGACGTAGACCATCGCCGTGCCCTTGGCGAGGCTGATGATTTCATTGAACCCCGACGGCAGGATGGTGCGCAGCGCCTGAGGCAAAATGATGCGCACCGTGCGGCGCCAGGCCGGCAGGCCGAGCGCGGCGGCGGCCTCATACTGCCCGTGATCGACCCCGAGGAAACCACCGCGAATGATCTCGGCGGTATAGGCGCTCTGCACCAGCGTTAGCCCCACCACGGCGGTAGAGAACTGCCCCAGCACGTTGATGGTTTCAAAGCTGCCCCAGGTGATGCCGGTGAACGGCACGCCGAGCGAGAGCGTGTCGTAGAGATAGGAAAAGTTGTACAGGATGATCAGCACGACGATCAGCGGCAGCGACCGAAACAGCCAGATGTACGCCCACGCCAGGCTGCTCAGCAGCCAGGATGACGAGAGTCTCGCCAGCGCCAGCATGCCGCCAAACACCACGCTCAGCGCGGTGCCGATCAGCGTCAGCAGCAGGGTCTGCCCGACGCCTTCGAGGATTACCGGGTCGAAGAACCAGCGGGCGAACACCGCCCACTCCCAGCGCGGGTTAAAGGCGACTGACTGAATCACGACCGCCAGGACAAACAGCGCCACCGCGGCGCCGACGGCCCGCAGCGGATAACGCGCCGGGACCACCTTAATGGTTTCAACGTTGCTCATCGTCGTTCCTCATGCGGTTTTGCTGAACGCTTCACGTACCAGCGTTTTGGTGAAACGCAGCCGACCGTCAAACGGCGGCTGGCTATACTCTTCCGGATCGCGGTTCAGATCGAACTGCGGCTGATAGCCCTGGCTAAGATAGAGCCTGACCGCCTCCGGCTGACGAAAGCCGGTTGTCAGGTAGATTTGGCTATAGCCTGCCAGCACCGCCCTGCGCTCCAGCTCCTGCACCACGCGCCCGGCAAGCCCCTGCTGACGCAGGGTTTTGTCCGTCCAGATGCGTTTGATTTCCGCGGTGCGTTCGTCGAACGGTTTGTACGCGCCGGTGGCAATAATCTTCCCGTCGCGCTCCAGGACGATAAACAGCCCCTGCGGCGCTAAATACCACTCGGTGAGCTCCACTTCCGCGTCTTTGGAAAAGTAGTCCCCGTAGCGGGCCGCATACTCCCCGAACAGCCCCTCGATAATGGGCTGAAGTTCGGCATCTTCCGGTGAAACATCACGAAATCGTTCGCTCATCACGCCTCCTTAATCGCCCAGGCCCGCCGGGTTCACTTCGGACTGAGGAATGCGCTCAACCCCTTCACCCCAGCGGTTCAGCACTTTGTCGTAATCGCCGTTTTTGATGACGCCGTTCAGCGCGGTTTGCACCGGCTCAACCAGCCCGCTGCCTTTTTTCAGCGTCACCGCGATGTGTGCCGCCTTCGGCCAGCCGCCGTCGACGCTGCCCACCAGTTTGGTTTTCCCGTTCAGCGCGGCTTTCCAGGCGCCAATCACGTTCGGACCAAAGTAGGCATCCGCGCGCCCGGACTGCAGCGCCAGGGTCTGGGCCGCATCGTCTTTGGTGTAGATCGGGGTAAAGGGCTTCAGTCCCTTCTTCAGGTTTTCGGCATTCCACGCCAGCAGGATGGCCTCCTGGTTGGTGCCGGAGCCCACGATAATCCGCAGCCCGGCGATGTCCTCCGCTTTCTGAAGCGATTTGATCGGGCTGGTCGATTTCACGTAGAAACCGAGGGAATCCTTACGGTAGGTGGCAAAATCAAACTTCTGTTTGCGCTCTTTAGTGACGGTGATGTTGCTGATGGCGGCATCGTATTTCCCGGACGCGACGCCCAGCGGCCAGTCTTCCCAGGAGGTGGGCACCACGTTCAGCTCCAGCCCAAGGCTGTCGGCCACCAGACGGGCGACGTCAACTTCGCTCCCCAGCAGCGTTTTGTTGTCGTCGGAGAAGACCGTCAGCGGCGGCTGATTGAGTCCCGCCACCGCCACGGTAAATTTCCCCGGCACGGCAAAGCGATAGTCTTTCGGCAGCTGCGCCACCGCCTCGCTATTTTTCGCGGTGTTAATCGGCGTTTTATTGGCCTCGATGCTTACACCGGTGCCGTTAATATTGACGTTCTCTGCCCAGACGGCAGGGGTAAAGGCCAGCGCGAGCGCCAGAACAAGCGATGATTTCTGCATAGCGGGGTTCTCTTTTATTGTTGTGTGTACTGGTTTTTCGGTTGGTCTAAGCCAAGGCTTTCGCGCAGCGTGGTGCCCGGGTAGTCGGTACGGAACAGGCCGCGAGACTGAAGAATCGGTACCACCTGCTCAACAAAGCGCGGGAAGGTGTCCGGCGTACCGCCCTGAATGATGAAGCCGTCTGCGGCATAACCTTCAAACCAGGCCTGAAGGCCGTCAGCCACCTCCTCCGGCGTGCCGGAAAAGCGCGGGCGCGGCGAAGCGGCTTCAAGCGCCACCTGACGCAGGGTTAAGCTGCGTTCTCGGGCGTTACGCTTGATTTCATCCGTGGTGCTGCGGAAGCTGTTTTTGCCTAAGTCGCCGATATCCGGGAACGGCTCGTCGAGCGGATACTGGCTGAAATCGTGATGTTCGAAATAACGCCCGAGGTAATTGAGGGCGTCATTAATCGACACCAGCGCCGCCGTGGTCTGGTACTGGTGTTCCACGTCATCGGCATCTTTCCCCACAATCACGCTAACGCCCTGGAAAATATGGAGATCCGACGCGCGGCGGCCGTTTGTTTCCAGCTGCTGTTTTACGTCCTGATAAAAGGCTTTTGCCTCGTCGAAGGTCTCGTGGTGGGTAAAAATGGCGTCGGCATGTTTCGCCGCCAGCTTTTTCCCGTCGTCCGACGCCCCGGCCTGAAAGACAATTGGTCGCCCCTGCGGCGTGCGGCCAATATTCAGCGGACCGGCGACCTGGAAGAAGTCACCGTGGTGATCGAGCGTATGCAGTTTGGCCGGGTCAAAAAACTGGCCGCTCTCTTTGTTGCGGATAAACGCGTCCCCTTCCCAGGAGTCCCACAGCCCTTTCACCACGTCGAGATACTCATCGGCAATCCGGTAGCGCAGCGCATGCTCGGGGTGTTTTTCGCGGGAAAAGTTCTTCGCCGACCCCTCCAGCGGTGAGGTCACCACGTTCCAGCCCGCGCGGCCATTGCTCAGGTGATCGAGGCTGGCGAACTGGCGCGCCGTGGTAAAGGGCTCGCTGTAGGAGGTGGATAAGGTTCCCACCAGCCCCAGGCGCGAGGTAATGCTGGCCAGTGCGGAAAGCACGGTTAACGGTTCAAACCGATTCAGAAAATGGGGGATCGATTTCTCGTTGATATAGAGACCATCGGCCACGAAGAGAAAATCGAGCTTCCCTTCCTCGGCCTTTAACGCCGTTGCTTTCACGAAGTCAAAGTTAATACTGGCGTCGGCGATCGCCGCAGGATGGCGCCAGGCGGACATATTCCCGGATGCACCATGCAGAATGGTGCCCAGCCGCAGTTGTCGGGTTGCTGACATCTTTACCTCTCCTGAATTAAACGTGTTGCAGGGCTTTTTCCGCAAGCTGTGCAAAATAGCGGGCGGCGGGCTCAATCAGTGCTTCATCCGGGTTAAAGGCCGGGTGATGTAAACCAAACGGACTGTTGCTGCCAATGCTGACAAACGCGCCGGGAACAGACTGCAAATAGACCGCAAAATCTTCCCCGCCCATATGCAGTTCCGCGTGCCGGGTTTCATAACCGGCCTCACGCGCGACCGAGGTGGCGAAGTCGGCCCAGCGTTCGTCATTCACCAGCGCGGTAGGCCCGGCATACCAGGTGATGTCAATCTGCGCGCTGAAGGCGCTGGCAAACCCGGCGGCAATTTCACCCACGCGGGCTTTCACATTCTGCTGCACTTCCGTGCGATGGGTACGCAGCGTGCCTTCCAGCTCGACGCTTTCCGGCAGCACGTTCCAGGTGTTGCCGCCCGCAATGCGGGTGACGCTCAGCACCACCGAATCCAGCGTGTTGACGTTACGGCTGGCGACGCTTTGCAGCGCCGTTACCAGCTGGCTTGCCAGCACGATGGCGTCGTTGCCTTCATGAGGACGTGCGGCGTGCGCGCCTTTACCGGTAATGCGGATCACGAAGCGGTCGACGTTGGCGTAGAACGGCCCGCCGCGGGTGGCGAACTCACCAACCGGCAGGCCAGGCTCGTTGTGCATACCGAAAATCGCGCTGACGTCGCGCAGGGCACCGGCCCGCACCATGCTCTTCGCACCGCCAAAGTTCTCTTCAGCAGGCTGAAACAGGATGCGCACCCGGCCGTTAAGCGAGGCCTCCCGCTCTTTCAGCTTTAACGCGGCGCCGAGGATGACGCTGGTGTGGATATCGTGTCCGCAGGCGTGCATCACCCCGGCATGCTGTGAGCTAAACGGTACGCCGCTGCGCTCCTCGATCGGCAGCGCGTCAATGTCGGCGCGCAGCGCAACCAGCCTGCTGCCCGTCCCGATTTCCGCCACCAGCCCGGTCGACAGGTCGTAAGGCTGCGGGGCGATCCCGGCATTCGTCAGCCACTGGCGCAGGCGCGCGGTGGTTTCGACCTCCTGGCCGGACAGCTCCGGGTTCTGGTGCAGTTCGCGGCGCCAGGCAATCAGTTGTTCGCCAAAACTCATACGGTGACCTCCTTGTAAAGACGCGCCCCGGCAAGCAGACGCAGCGACGCGACGCGCGTAGCCCCCTCCGCCACCGGCGTGTCGATGATAAATTCGTCAATGCCCCACTGCTGGTGCAGCGCGTTGAGCTGTTCCACTACCGACTCAGCGGTGCCCGCCAGCAGCGACTGCGCCCGGCGTGCAATGCGCACCGGCTCACTGCCCGCCTGGCGCGCAAACGCGTAGGCCTGCTCTTCGCTGGCCACGGTGACACGCTGCCCGTTTGCCAGCTCAACGCCCCACACTTCGACCTTCTGCGCCAGCGCGTCTGCCTCGGCCTGCGTCGGCGCGACAATCGCCTGCACCGCCACTATCACGTCCCGCGCGCTGTTCTCACGCCAGGTCGATACCACCTCGCGCAGCAGGTCCGGGTCACCGTTCAGGTGTGCGGCAAACACAAAGTGCCAGTCGAGCCTGGCGGCCAGCAGCGCGCTTTCGGTACTCGCGCCCAGCAGGAAAGCCTCAGCAGGCAACGGCGGCAGCGGCGTGGCGCGGACGGCCTCTTCAATAGCGTGATGCTCAGGACGGATCCAGCGGTCGAGCTGGGCCAGCTGTTCGGCAAAGCTGCCCTTTTCCTGTTGATTCAGGCCCTGCTGCAGCGCGCGGGTTGAGAGCGGTAATCCGCCGGGGGCTTTTCCAACGCCGAGATCGACGCGGCCAGGCGCCAGCGCGGCCAGCACGTTGAAGTTCTCGGCGACTTTATAAGGGCTGTAGTGCTGGAGCATTACGCCGCCGGACCCGACGCGAATGCGCGTGGTTTGCCCGAGGATCCAGGCAATCAGCAGCTCCGGCGAAGGGCTGGCAAGCTGTGGGGTGTTGTGGTGTTCGGCAATCCAGAAGCGGTGATAGCCCAGATTTTCTGCCTGCTGCGCCAGCGCCAGGGTACGCGCCAGTGCATCGGCAGCCGTTTCGTTTTCAGCGATGGGGCTTTTATCCAGAATGCTGATTCGCCATGACATGTTGCGTTCTCGTTTGACTTAACATGTCGACATTATTAAAGGCGCATTTCACCTCTGAGAAACAATTAATTTACATTTAGTTTGCCGGAAAACAGATATATAAAACCCTGCTAAGAATAAGATTTTAAGGAGGCAATCAGCGTTTCCACCTGCTCCCGACGGGTAATGCGGACGAAGCGAATATGGCTATATTGCGGGTTTTGCAGGTCGGCTTCATAGCGCGTACGGTTATTACGCCAGGTTTTCATCGTCCAGATGATAATGGATTCTCTGCTGAAGAACGCGCGTCGGAAACTCTCTTTGTTTCCCGTTCCCGGCCAAAGCTCGTGTTTACGCCAGGCCCGCTTTATTGCTCGCGTGACGGCCTGCCAGAGGGTGCGGGTAAACCCATAATCCACCCAGACCACCACATCCACATTGCGCCATTTCACCGGTCGCGTGCGGTTGTAGTTACCGTCGAGCACCCAGTCTGACGAAGCCTGTAGCGCCTGCGCCAGCTTTGCCTGAAACTCGTCGTCCGGCGTGCCCTGCCAGTTAGCCTGCCAGTAGAGTCTGTCCATCTCGATACAGGGAATAGACAGCGCGGTCGCAATCTGCTTCGCCAGCGTGCTTTTTCCGCTCCCGCTGGTACCGATGACGTTAATTTTCACCTCAGCCTCCCTGTATTTACGAAAATGTGACCAAATGATAGCGTTTTCATCCTGTTAACGAAACGCTATTTCAGCATGACAATTTTTCCAGAGAGACGATCTCCCTCTTGCAGTTTGGCTTATGTCATTTATTTAAGTCGATTCAAAATAACACCCACTAAAATATTTTCAATTTTATTACATTCGACAACATTAACAGATTAAAAATAATGAATGCCGGGTATTTCGGAGAGTCTCAATTTCAGCGAGAATATATCCAGACCGTTATTAAAATAATCACACTTATCTTGCCGGAGCGCTTTCCGGGCTTTTTTATTCTTGCACAACATCATGGAGTTACTCATGAGGCGTAACACCCCCGTTACACAAAACGAGTATTTGCTTAACGCCGGTTCGACGTTAATGTCCACTACCGATATAAAAAGTCATATTACCTATGCTAACTCGGCTTTTATAGAAGCCAGCGGATATAAAGAAGAGCATCTTCTGGGGGAGCCGCATAACCTCATCCGCCATCCCGACATGCCTGCCGAAGCGTTTGGCGACATGTGGTTTACCCTCCAGCAGGGCGAGACCTGGACAGGTCTGGTGAAGAACCGTCGTCATAATGGCGATCACTACTGGGTGCGGGCCAACGTGACGCCGGTCTGGCAGGGGGAATCCCTGACCGGCTATATTTCGGTGCGCAATATCCCCTCACGGGAAGAGATCGCGGCCAGTGAAAAACTGTATGCAAAAGTGCGTAATAACGAATTAAAACATCATCGTTTTTATAAAGGACTGTTCGTTCGGCGCGGTATATTTTCCTTTTTGTCGCTCTTTAAATGTCTCAGTACCGGAAAACGAATTCAGCTTGGTATTACTGCGACGGCGTTACTTTCCTGCCTGGCGATGTATTTATTCCGCGATCGTCTCGTTCAGGCCGCCACTCTGGTGCTGCTTTTTTCTGCGCTGTCCTGTTATCTCCATGCGCAGATCGCCCGGCCGGTAAAATCCATTGTTCAACAGATGCAGCGCGTGGTTTCAGGACGTAAAACGGACTATTACCATTTTGACAGAATCGATGATATCGGGCTGATGATGCGCCTGGTGAATCAGTCTGGTTTAAACCTGAACTCGCTGGTTGATGATGTCGGGGCGCAAATCAGCGGTATTGGCACCATCAGCCAGCAGGTCGCGAAAGAAGGCGCGGCGCTGCAGACGCGCTCTGAAGAAACCGCCGATTTTCTGCAGCAAACCGCATCTGCGGTGGAAGAGATCGCCAGCGCCGTGAAGCAGACGGCCGAAACCGCGAACGAGGCGATTCAGATGGCGGATCGCACCCGCGACAGCGCCCACTGCGGTGAAGCGATGATGAAAGAGACCATCGGTATGATGCAGTCCGTTTCGCAGGATAACGGCCAGATCGTCGATATTATCAGCGTTATCGATCGTATTGCCTTCCAGACCAATATTCTTGCGCTGAATGCCGCCGTGGAAGCGGCGCGCGCGGGTGAAGCCGGCCGCGGCTTTGCCGTGGTCGCAGCTGAGGTGCGCAATCTTGCGCAGCACTCCGCGACGGCGGCGAAAGAGATCAAAGCGCTGATCGAGAAAAACGTTGCCAGCGTCAACGCTGGCGTGGAGAAGGTGGGACAAACCGAATCACAGCTGACGGTTATGATCGACCATGTTCTGCAGGTTTCCACCCTGATTAAGGAGATTGGCCTCGCCACGCAGGAGCAAACCCAGGCGCTGACGCTCATCAACGCCTCCCTCTCCCGTATCGGCGCAATGACCCAGAGCAATACGGGGATGGTGGATAATGTCACTCACGCCGCGAATCACCTGACGCAGCGGACGACGCGCCTGCAGCAGGCGATTGCCGTTTTTGGCGGTTAGCCGTTAGGGTACTGCTCGTCGGTCACTTTTTCCAGCCACGTTACCGGGCTGCCGTTTACCGCTTCGGCGATGGCAAGATGCGTCATCGCCGTTTGCGCACTTGCGCCGTGCCAGTGCTTCACGCCGGGTGGGATCCAGGCGATATCGCCCTGATTCAGGATTTCCGCCTCTTCGCCCCACGCCTGTAACCAGCCGCGACCCTGCGTCACAATCAGCGTTTGTCCCAGGGGATGCGTATGCCAGGCCGTGCGCGCGCCCGGCTCAAAGGTTACGGTTGCCCCGCCGACGCTGGCAGGTTCGGTCGCCTGAAAGGGCGCGTCAATGCGAACAGCCCCGGTGAACCAGGCTTCCGGTCCTCGTACTGAAGGTAATGAACCGCTACGGATAATTTTCATCTTATGCTCCTCGTTGACTGTTGCGTTAACAGTAGCGCAAAGCACTCCGCAGCATTAGGGTGCATAATCAGATAGGACACATGACTGAAACTCATAAATAGAACCGCGATGCTAAAAGATAATTTCAACGATCTGCTCTCCTTTATGGTGGTGGCCCGCGAGCGCAGCTTTACGCGCGCAGCGGCGCAGCTGGGCGTCTCGCAATCGGCACTGAGCCATGCGATGCGCAAGCTTGAAGCACGATTAGACGTTCGCCTGTTAACCCGCACAACCCGCAGCGTGGTTCCGACACCCGCGGGTGAGCAGCTTTTTTCGCGCCTCAGCCCGCATCTGCTGGAGATCGAACAGGAACTCACGGCGCTTCGCAGCAGCCGCGACAAACCCGCAGGCGCTATCCGCATCGTCGCCGGCGAGCACGCGATGGACGCCGTGCTCTGGCCGGTACTGAAGGCTTTTATGCTGCAGTATCCTGACATTAACGTCGAAGTGACGGTCGACAATGGCCTGACAGATATCGTCGATGGCCGCTTCGACGCGGGGGTTCGCCTGGGTGAACAGGTGGCAAAAGACATGATTGCGGTGCGGATTGCGCCGGACATGCGCATGGCGGTTGTCGGCTCCCCGGATTACCTGGCTCGTTTTGGCGTGCCGCTCGTGCCGGAGCAGCTGGGTGAACACCGCTGTATCAATCTCCGCCTGCCCACCCGAGGGGGATTGTATGACTGGGAATTTGAGCGCGACGGGCGCGAGCTTCGCGTGCGGGTTGACGGACAGCTTACGCTGAATAACCTGTCGCAGCGCATCGACGCCGCGGAGAATGGTCTCGGATTAGCCTACGTGCCCGAGTCCTCGGTTCTGGACGCTCTGAATCAGGGACGGCTGGTCAGGGTCCTTGAATCGTGGTGCCCCACGTTTGAAGGATACCACCTCTATTATCCGAGCCGTCGGCAGCACACAACCGCGTTCAGGTTACTTCTCGATGCCCTGCAGCAGCAAAAATTTATACCATCTGGTAATAATTAAGAGAATCTGATGATTAAATAATCAACCCCGCCATTGTTTTGACTAAAAACTCACCACGTTTCAGCGTGTTGTGATCCCCGTCTGCTCTGACCACACGATTTCCTTCGACGTGCATCACTTTCGGCACGGTTATATTTTGCGTCGCTTATGAATTGCAGGTAGGATGCCTCGCCATGTTTCGCCTTATCCATACGCAGAATGACTGGGAAGGCGACATGTGTTTGCGCAGAAGCAATCGTTTGTATTGCGCTCTGCCAGGCAGGACTATCACGATAATGGTTCAGACAGGCAAACAGGTAACTCAATGAAAACAAGCAATAAAAGCGCAGCCGATCATCACGCTGCTAAACGTCGCTGGTTGAACTCCCACGAAGAGGGCTACCACAAAGCGATGGGCAACCGTCAGGTTCAAATGATCGCCATCGGCGGCGCTATCGGAACGGGTCTGTTTTTAGGTGCGGGTGCACGCCTGCAGATGGCTGGCCCGGCTCTCGCCCTGGTCTATCTGGTGTGCGGGATCTTCTCTTTCTTCATTCTCCGCGCGCTGGGCGAACTGGTACTGCATCGCCCTTCCAGCGGCAGCTTCGTCTCTTACGCCCGTGAATTCCTCGGTGAAAAAGCCGCTTACGTCGCGGGCTGGATGTACTTCGTCAACTGGGCGATGACCGGTATCGTCGACATCACCGCCGTTGCGCTGTATATGCACTACTGGGGCGCGTTTGGCGATGTGCCGCAGTGGGTCTTTGCGCTTGGCGCGCTGGCGATTGTCGGCACCATGAACATGATCGGCGTGAAGTGGTTCGCGGAGATGGAGTTCTGGTTTGCGCTGGTTAAAGTGCTGGCCATCGTGGTGTTCCTGGTCGTGGGTACCGTCTTCCTCGGCAGCGGTAAGCCGCTGGATGGCAATGCCACCGGTTTTCACCTGATAACCGATAACGGCGGATTCTTCCCGCACGGTCTGCTGCCTGCGCTGGTGCTGGTTCAGGGCGTCGTGTTCGCCTTCGCCTCCATCGAGCTGGTGGGCACCGCAGCAGGTGAATGTAAAGATCCGCAGACGATGGTACCAAAAGCCATCAACAGCGTGATCTGGCGTATCGGTCTGTTCTACGTCGGTTCCGTGGTACTGCTGGTGCTGCTGCTGCCGTGGAACGCCTATCAGGCGGGTCAGAGTCCATTCGTGACCTTCTTCTCGAAGCTGGGCGTGCCGTACGTGGGCAGCATCATGAACATCGTGGTCCTGACCGCAGCGCTCTCCAGCCTGAACTCCGGCCTCTACTCGACCGGACGTATCCTGCGCTCCATGTCCATGGGCGGTTCTGCGCCGAAGTTCATGTCCAAGATGAGCAAGCAGCACGTGCCGTACGCCGGTATTCTGGCGACGCTGGTGGTCTATGTCTTCGGCGTGTTCCTGAACTATCTGGTGCCGTCTCAGGTATTCGAAATCGTTCTGAACGTGGCGGCACTGGGGATTATCGCGTCCTGGGGCTTTATCGTGGTCTGCCAGATGCGTCTGCGCAAGGCGATTAAAGAAGGCA
Source organism: Enterobacter sp. GER_MD16_1505_Eko_090 (assembly GCF_003331015.1). Lineage (NCBI taxonomy): Bacteria > Pseudomonadati > Pseudomonadota > Gammaproteobacteria > Enterobacterales > Enterobacteriaceae > Enterobacter > Enterobacter sp. GER_MD16_1505_Eko_090. The sequence continues at coordinate 65,054 of NZ_PUQF01000007.1, forward strand.
AAGCCGCTGACGTCAGCTTTAAGCTGCCTGGCGCGCCGGTGACTTCCTGGCTCACCCTGCTCTTCCTGTTCAGCGTGCTGGTGCTGATGGCCTTCGACTACCCGAACGGAACCTACACCATCGCGACCATTCCGCTGCTGGCCGTGCTGCTGATTGCGGGCTGGTTCGGCGTGCGTAAACGCGTTCATGAAATTCACAGCACCGCGCCGGTTCATCCTGACGATGAAAAACACGACGCCCCGCTGGTAGAAGAAACCTCGCGTTAATAAAAAAGCCGGGTAGCGGCTTCGCCTTACCCGGCCTACATTTCATGGTTTTGTAGGCCCGGTAAGCGGCAGCGCCACCGGGCAATCCCATCTTACAGAGCAATACGCATCACATCGTCAGGCTGGGTGGCTTCCTGCTGGCGGGTGGATTTCTGTTTCACCGTCACGTACAGGGTTTTGCCATCCGCAGAGAGCGCCAGGCTGTTCGGGTAGACCGGGGTGTCGAAGGTTTTAGTCACCTTATACGTTTTCCCATCAATGACGCTTACCTTGCCGGCTTCACGGTGCGTCACGTAGGCTTCATTGCGGGTCGGGTTAAACAGGACCGCCAGGGATGCCGGCGCGGCGATTTTCTCGATCACGCTACCGTCTTTCAGGCTCACCACCAGCACTTCCGGCTGTTTTGAATCGGTCAGGAACGCGCGCTGACCGGCAGTGTCGAGGCTCAGGTTCAGGTAGAAGTGCTCTTTACCGTCATCCTGCACCTTTTTACGGGCAATAATTTTATTGCTGGCCGTATCAATCGTCACCAGTTCGCCGTCCGCATTCGTGGTGTACAGACGTTTCGCCTGCGCATCCAGCGCCAGGCCGGTGCTGTAGGTGCCCGTATTGGCAATGGTTTCTTTCAGCTTCAGCGTGGCGCCATCCACGACCCAAATCACGCTCTCTTTACCGACACCGGTAATGTAAATCGTGTTGCTCGCGTCATCTGCCACCAGCTGGCGCGGCTGCAGCGGTTTGACGGTTTCGCTGCGCTGACGCCCGTCCAGCACCAGCCGCCCTTTTACGTCACCCGTTTTTGCATCAATCGCGGTTACCGCGCCGTTGATCGTATTGCCGAACCACAGCGTTTGAGTCGCCTTGTCAAAGGTGGCACCAAAGGGTTTCAGATCGCTATGGATTGCCTGCGTCACGTCCAGCGTGACCGGATCAAGGCGGTAGACAACCCCGCCCTTGTCGGTTTTACGGCTTTGCGAGGTTGCCACCCACAGCGCATTCTCCTGCTGGCTCACGGCCATTTCATACGCCCCTTTGCCCACCGCTTTACGCAGCACCTCTTCGGCGGCATGCACCTGGAACGTCCCGGCAAGCAGTAAAGTGGCAGACAGCAGCGACAGGCTCAGACGCGGCGAGCACAGTTGACGTAAAGACATATCAATTCCTTTTCTGAAAAGTGGGGTTGGGCTGACATCACTTCCGGCAGACAACGTCATGGCATTGTCTTTTGATAATGAGAATAGTAATCATTAATGTGTTAAATGTGGAGTTTTTCTTTCCCGCTTCGCCTTCCATTAACGCAATGTGCGGTTATAGTTTTCAAAACTTTTACAAAACCTTTAACATATATGGACATGTTCCATTTGGTTCGTTTATACACCACAACCGGTTTTATTCATGAAAATCATTTCTGCCCGTAAGGCTTCTCTCCCGCTGCTGCTGGTTCCTGTTATTTTTGCGCCGCTCACCGCCGTGAGCGCAGAGGAACAGACCATGATCGTCAGCGCCACGCCGCAAACCGTATCGGAGCTTGATACTCCGGCCGCGGTCAGCGTCGTCAATGGCGACGATATGCGCCAGGCCGCGCCCCGCATTAACCTGTCTGAATCCCTTGGCAGCGTACCCGGGCTGCAAATTCAGAACCGTCAAAACTACGCCCAGGATCTCCAGCTTTCGATGCGCGGATTTGGCGCCCGCTCAACCTTCGGGGTGCGCGGTATCCGTATGTACGTCGATGGTATTCCAGCCACCATGCCGGACGGACAGGGCCAGACCTCCAACATCGACCTTTCCAGCGTGGAGAGCGTTGAAGTGCTGCGCGGTCCCTTCTCTGCCCTGTACGGCAACGCCTCTGGCGGCGTAATCAACATCAACACCCAGACCGGGCAGCAGCCGCCAACCATTGAAGCCAGCAGCTATTACGGCAGTTACGGGACCTGGCGCTATGGCATGAAAGCCACCGGCGCGATGGGTGACGGCACCCACGCCGGGGACGTGGATTACACCGTCTCCACCACCCGCTTCACCACCAAAGGCTACCGCGACCACAGCGGCGCGCGGAAAAATCTCGCTAACGCCAAACTGGGTGTACGGATTGACGACGCCAGCAAGCTGACGCTGATTTTCAACAGCGTGGACATGAAGGCCAACGATCCGGGTGGACTGAATTACCAGGAGTGGCGGGACAACCCGCGTCAGTCGCCGCGCGGCGATCAGTACAACACCCGTAAGACCATCAAGCAGACCCAGGCCGGCCTGCGCTACGATCGCCAGCTCAGCGCTCAGGACGACCTCAGCGTGATGATGTACGCCGGCGAGCGTGAAATGACGCAGTATCAGTCGATTCCGTATCAGCCGCAGCTAAAAGCCACTCACTCCGGCGGGGTGATTGATATGCAGCGCCACTATCAGGGCGTGGACACTCGCTGGACACACCGCGGCGAGCTGCTGGTTCCGGTGACCTTCACCACCGGTCTGAACTACGAAAACATGAGCGAAGACCGTCGCGGATACGAGAACTTCGTGATGCGCAACGGCGTGCCGGACTACGGCGTCAAAGGCGATAAACGTCGTGACGAACGCAACCTGATGTGGAACGTCGATCCTTATCTGCAAACGAGCTGGCAGCTGACGCAGAAACTCTCTGTCGACGCGGGTGTCCGCTACAGTTCGGTCTGGTTTGATTCCAACGACCACTACGTTACGCCGGGCAACGGCGATGACAGCGGTGACGCGAGCTACCACAAGTGGCTCCCGGCGGGCGCCGTGAAGTATGCGGTGACGGATGCGTGGAACCTCTACGCTGCCGCAGGGCGTGGCTTTGAAACGCCAACCATCAACGAGCTCTCCTATCGCGCCGATAACCAGGGCGGTCTGAATATTGGCCTGAAGCCGTCCACGAATAATACGTATGAAGTGGGCAGCAAAACCCGCATCGGCAACGGCCTGCTGACGGCGGCGTTGTTCCGCACCGATACGGATGACGAGATCGTGGTGGACTCCAGTTCCGGCGGCCGTACAACCTATAAAAATGCCGGGAAAACCCGTCGTCAGGGTGTCGAAGTTTCCCTGGATCAGCAGTTCGCTGAGAACTGGAAGCTGAAGATGGCCTGGACGTACCTGGATGCCACCTACCGGACTAACGTCTGCAGCGACGCAGACTGTAACGGTAACCGTATGCCGGGGATTGCGCGCAACATGGGCTTCGCCTCGTTTGGCTGGCAGCCGGAGGAAGGCTGGTATGCGGGGACAGACGTGCGCTACATGAGCGATATCATGGCCGACGACGAAAACACCGCGAAAGCGCCTTCCTATACGGTAGTCGGGCTGAATACCGGGTATAAATTTAACTACGGCAACTGGGGAATGGACGTCTTTGGCCGCGTCGATAACCTGTTCGACAAAGAGTACGCAGGCTCGGTAATTGTAAACGAGTCCAACGGTCGTTATTACGAGCCTGCACCAGGCCGAAACTATGGCGTCGGGCTGTCGGTCTCTTATCGCTTCGAGTAAGCAAAAAAGAAAAGTTTATTTTATAAATGAAATAACCCTCCTGATGGCAATAAGCCATCAGGAGTTATTCACCAGATAAATAATTAGCGGCGGTATATAGTCGCTCTGATAAATAATCTCTCAGTTAAAATATTGTCGCTGTAAAAGAGAATCTGCTTCATCAATCAACTTATCAATCGCCTTCTGGCTCGCATCAACATCTCTCCGCTCAAGGGCCGAAAGAAGCTCGTCATAGTGATACGTTGCCGTTTTGATGTCGTTAAGTTCGTGATGCAGGTAGTTCATGCAGGGCCCGATGCGGACCCATAGCTGTTCAATTAAGGCATTAAGCGTAGGCATTTCCGCATACTGATAAAGCGTAAACCTGAAGATACGATTCGCATGCAATGCCTGCTGAACGTTTCCATTGCGCATGGCCTCATGGAAAGCCTCTGACATTTTGCGCAACGCCTCCAGCTTGCCGTCTGACATCTTCTGGCATGCTGCGGCGACCGCCATTGGCTCAAGCTGTTTTCTGATGGCGTTAATCTCGTTATAACGCTCCAGCGTCACTTCAGGGACCAGAAATGCCTGTGCGGGCGTGGCGTGAAGCGCGCCTGAGGAGACCAGGCGCAGCAGCGCTTCGCGGACCGGCGTAATACTGGTGCCTAATTTATCAGCAATCTCTTTCGTAATCAGTCGTGCTCCTGGTTTGAGAGAGCCTGTAATTAACGCCCCTTTCAAACTGTGTTCAACCTGCATGGTAAGGCTAACCCTTTGGGCTTTTTCTAAGTGATCCAAATCAAGCATGTGGAATTCCTGTAGCTAAAACTTAATGCTATTTTTAAACGCCAGTTTTAATAAAACGGCGCCGGTACGATATATCCTGTATCGTCATGCCTGGTGGTGGGAAGTACAAAAAACAGCAAAAAAAGTAAACGTCATTTTTTTTATCGTTTTCGGGCTCATCGGGGATGATGGCGCGAAAAGTCATGTCCAGTAATTAAAGACAATATATCGTATCTTCACAAATAAATATGGCGGGAAACCCCGCCATATTGCGCTTTATTTATTGTCACTCGCGACGCGAATCACGACTTTGCCGAAGTTTCGTCCTTCCAGCAGGCCAATGAGCGCCTCGGGGGCGTTTTCCAGCCCGTCCGTGACCTGTTCGCGATAGTGGATTTTTCCCTCCTGCACCCAGCGCCCCATCTCTTCCTGGAACTCATGGATGCGATGTCCATAGTCCTGGCCGATGATAAAGCCCTGCATCCGAATGCGTTTCTTGAGAAGGGTCGCCATCAGAAGCGGCAGGCGGTCTGGCCCGTCAGGCAAGCCCGTCGCGTTGTAGCCGCTCACCAGGCCACACACCGGCACGCGCGCGGAGGTGTTCAGCAGGGGCAGCACGGCGTCAAACACTTTCCCGCCGACGTTTTCATAGTAGACATCAATGCCGTTCGGGCAGGCCTGCTTGAGCTGGTCGGCAAAATCCGCGGCGTGGTGATCCAGACACAGGTCAAACCCGAGCACCTCAACGGCATGGCGGCATTTCTCTGGGCCACCGGCGACGCCGACCACCCGGCAACCTTTGATTTTGCCGATCTGCCCAACCGTCGCGCCCACCGGGCCGGTCGCCGCCGCCACCACCAGCGTTTCACCCGCTTTCGGTTGCCCGATATCCAGCAGCCCCATATAGGCGGTAAAGCCCGGCATACCCAGTACGCCCAGCGACCAGGAAGGATGCGACGGATTTTCGCCCAGCTTCACCAGGCCGCTGCCGTCCGAGAGTTCATACTCCTGCCAGCCGCTGTAGCCCAGCACCCACTCACCGGCTTTGTAGTCGGGATGGTTTGACTGCTCAACGCGGCTGACCGTTCCCCCCACCATCACCGCACCGAGCTCAACCGGCGGTGAATAGGATGGCGCGTCGCTCATGCGACCCCGCATATAAGGATCCAGCGACAGCCAGACGGTACGAAGCAGAAGCTGCCCCGCCCCGGCTTCCGGAACAGGCTGCGTTTCCAGACGAAAATTTTCCGCGACCGGTGCGCCCTGTGGACGAGAGGCCAGCACCCAGCGGCGGTTATGCGAAACAGAGTGATTCATCAGGATCTCCTTCTGGTACAAATGTCATTACAGCCTGGCTCACGTTCGGCGTTATCGCATTAGCATTACGAGCCAGACTGGTTAAGCCGTACAACCAGATAGATGCAGGTTTCGTTCGTCTCGTTAATGAACCGGCAGTCATTAGGCGGCCCCAGCTCAAGACAGTCTCCGGCGCGCATCTCGTGGCGCGTATCGCCCTCCTGAAACACCAGCTCACCGGACTGCAGCCAGATAAGCTGACGCGCCAGCGCGTAAGAAGAGGCCGGCATCGGAACATCGCTGCCCGCAGGCAGTTCAACCTGAACAAGGTCGATGGGCAGATCGGTACGGGGGGAAACATGGCGGCGAAGGTAGTGCGTCTGCGGGTCGCGCCAGACGGGCTGATTTGCCAGGCGCAGCAGCTTGCCCTCCTGCATTTCGGCCCGGGCAATCAGCGTTGACATGCTGATGCCAAACGCGCCCGACAGGCGGGCAAGCAAGGTGGCTGTCGGGCTACTGTCCCCGCGCTCGATTTTATGGATCATGGCGCGGGAGACCCCTGCCCGCTCCGCCAGCTCGCTCAGGGACCACCCGCGAGACTCGCGTTCAAGGCGAATTCTTGCGCTAATCCGTTGATTCATTGTGTCTGTTATGGTGTTCATGACGTCATACTATAGTGTATGAACGGCAATTCAATGGGCTTTTGATAACAAAAAAATATGGCTTATGCCGTAGCGACCGGGCGATACAGTTGTGTAATATCGTAGTGATAACGTAATACTATAGTGAACAACACACAGAGGCTTCATCATGATCGTTCGTCATGCCTGCAAAGAAGACTGCGCTGCGATAGGCGAGATTTACAACCACGCGGTGCTGCACACTGCCGCGATCTGGAACGATAAAACCGTCGATACCGATAACCGAATCGCCTGGTTTGAGGCGCGCTCGCTTGCGGGCTACCCGGTTCTGGTGAGCGAGGAAGACGGCGTAATCACCGGCTACGCCTCTTTCGGCGACTGGCGCGCCTTTGACGGCTTTCGTCATACGGTTGAGCACTCGGTTTATGTCCACCCGGCCCATCAGGGCAAAGGGATTGGCCGCACGCTGATGAAGGCGCTGATTAACGAGGCCCGCGCCATCGGGAAACACGTGATGGTGGCCGGGATTGAAGCGCAAAACCATGCCTCGATTCATCTCCATGAAACGCTCGGCTTTGTGACGACCGGACAAATGCCGCAGGTGGGAACCAAGTTTGGCCGCTGGCTGGACTTAACCTTTATGCAGCTGCAGCTGGACGAGCGCAGCGACCCGGACGCGATCCCATGAATCAGTCACTGACGCTGGCGTTTCTGGTGGCGGCGGGCATTGGCCTGGTGGTGCAAAACACCCTGATGGTGCGTATCACCCAGTCCTCCTCCACCATCCTTATCGCGATGCTGCTGAATTCGCTGGTCGGCATCGTGCTGTTTGTCAGCATTCTGCTTCTGAAACAGGGCGTCGCCGGGTTCAGCGAGCTCGCCGCAACGGTGCGCTGGTGGACGCTTATCCCGGGGCTGCTGGGGTCGTTTTTTGTGTTTGCCAGCATCAGCGGTTATCAGAACGTTGGCGCGGCGACGACCATCGCCGTGCTGGTGGCAAGCCAGCTGATTGGCGGGCTGGTGCTGGACGTGCTGAGGAGCCAGGGCATCCCGCTGCGCGCCCTGATCGGCCCGGTGTGCGGCGCGGTGATGCTGGTGGTCGGGGCCTGGCTGGTAGCGCGACGCCAGTTTTGATGGTTACAGTATGGTGCCGCCTTTCGTCAGCTGTTCCTCACGCGCGTCCATCTCCTCTTTATGCTGCTTGCCGTGGTGCGAAATCGCGGTGCGCAGACGCTGCTGCTGAGTGTAGCGATCTTCACGACTCAGCTCCGCATCATCGCTTAATTCAATCAGCAGTTCGTTCATGTGGGTAATCACGCTCTCTTCGATAGCGGCATCGACGCGGGCGATAACTTCGTTTAAATGTGACATTGTCACTCCTCGTTATGTGCCCGGTGGCGCTACGCTTACCGGGCCTACAGGTGCCAAATGTAGGCCGGGTAAGGCGGAGCCGCCACCCGGCTAAAAAGGCTTAGTTCAGCTTCGCTTTTGAGAAATCGCTGCCCATCAGGCTTACGCTGTACCCGCTCACGTTACTGCGGGTCGCGTAGAACGTTTTCCCGTTTGCGAGCGCAATCCACGGCGCCTGCTGATAGAAAATCTCCTGCGCCTGGCCATAAAGCTTCGCGCGCTCGGCCGGGCTGCTGGTCAGCTTCGCTTTTTGTACCAGGGCATCATACCCCTTATCGCACCAGCGCGCGGCGTTTGAGCCGGTTTTAATGCTGTTGCAGCCGAGCAGCACATCGGCAAAGTTGTCCGGGTCGCCGTTATCGGACATCCAGCCAAACAGCGCGGAGTCATGCTCGCCTTTACGCATTCCGGAGAGATATTCGCCCCACTCGTAGGAGACAATTTTGGCCTTCACGCCGACTTTCGCCCAGTCGCTCTGGATCATCTCCGCGATACGACGCGAGTTCGGGTTATACGGACGCTGCACCGGCATTGACCACAGCGTGACTTCCGCACCCTTCTCCAGACCCGCCTGCTTCAACAGGGCTTTCGCTTTTTCAGGATCGTAGCTGTAGTCCTTCAGGTCTTTATTGAAGCCCAGCATATTTGGCGGGATCGGCGATTTTGCCACCGTGCCCGATCCCATAAAGACCGCATTAACGATGGCCTTCTTGTCGGTCGCGTAGTTGAGCGCCTGACGCACCAGCACGTTATCAAACGGTTTTTTCTCGGTGTTAAACGCCAGATAACCGACGTTCAGCGCATCGACGACGTGCAGCGTCAGGTCTTTGTTGTTCTTGATGGCGTCAAACTGAACCGGGGATGGCGCAGGAATAATCTGGCACTCGTTGGTCTGCAGCTTCGCCAGGCGGGTTTCCACGTTTGGCGTAATGGAGAAGATGAGATGCTTCGTCGGCACCTCGCCTTCCCAGTAGTTCGGGTTCGCGACGTAGCGGATCAGCGAATCCACTTTGTACTGCTGCAGCACGTAAGGCCCGGTACCAATCGGCCAGGTGTCAACGTTTTCAGGCGTGCCTTTTTTCAGCATTGCGTCGGCGTATTCCGCGGAGAGAATCGAGGCGAAATCCATCCCCCAGTCGGCCAGAAACGCGGCGTTGGGTTCACTCAGGGTGAACTGAACGTGGTAATCATCGACCTTTTTAACGTCCTGGATCAGCTTATCGAGACCCACATCGTTAAAGTATTCGTAGTTGCCCTGCGACACGTTGTGGTACGGGTGTTTAGGGTCTTTCTGGCGCATGACCGAGAAAATAACGTCATCGGCATTAAAATCGCGCGTCGGTTTGAAGTATTTGTTGCTGTTGAACTTCACCCCTTTACGCAGGATAAAGGTATAGGTCTTGCCGTCCGGGGAGATTGTCCAGGACTCCGCCAGCGACGGCACCGGAGTATTTTTCACCGGGTCGAAATTGATCAGGCGGTTATACAGCACCTGAGAGCTGGCCACAAAAGACGGGCCAGAGCTGGCGATTTGCGGGTTGAAGGACTCGGGGGAGGCTTCTGAACAGTAAATAAGGGTGTCGTTGTTTGCCGCCCATGCGGCACCGGCTGGTAACAGCGCGCTCAGCGCAAGGGCGAGCAGTGTTTTCCCTGTAGACATGGTTATAACCCTGACAGTTTTATTATATAGGACAGTAATAACAGCACAGGCGTTTTGACCTGGCAAATAACGAAACACTATCAGGTTATTCTAAAGCCGCGGTTTTTGCTGTTTTAACCGCCAGCACCCAGAAAGACGATTTGCCTTAAGTGCCATTATTCGTCAAGCACAACCGTCACTTTCTATGCCGCAAGAAATCGGCGCTTTTAGCGTCTCTTCCTCCGTTTGGTTGCGTCCTCGGTTCGTTAAAGTAATGGTGTGAAGAAGTATATGGGATCAAATCGTGGCAAAAACTCTTTTACGCAGCGGTAATCTGGATGATTTTCAGGCCGTTGGCGGCGGCGGACAAGCCGTTTTCGAATCAGCGTTGCAAATCCGGGAAGCGCTCCGGTTGCGCAAACAACAGGCCATCGTCGACTGTCTGGCGATCCCTCAGGTCAACGACAGCGGCGACCGCGTGGACTGGTATTCCCCGGTTGAAGGGAGCGTAACCAGCTGGAAAGCGGCCGATGAAGATGATCGCTATCGCGCCCTGCGCTATCTGGAAAACACGCTCGCCAGCGTCGAGTCATTAAGCAAGAAATGCCTGCAGTCGCCCAAAACCGCGCAACAGCTCTTTGGCTCTCTGCTGTCGAAAGCATTTCAGTTCCCGGGCGAAAACTTCCTCTTCCTGGTGGACGGAAAGCCGGTCATTAGCTTCTGGGGGTTTGTAAACCTGAACGAGAACGCGCGCGACGATGTCCTCGACTGCCTGCGTGAGTCCCTGATCCCTGAGCCAGCCCCCGTTGTGATTGACGATCCTGAACCCGAGCCTGAGCCAGAGCCGGTGATGACCTTTGAGCACGCTGACGAGCCGCTGATCGCCCCATCCACGGTGGTGCGTATTACGCCGGAGGAGCTGTATGAGCCCGAACCGGCCCCCGTCGTTGCACAACCTGTTCAGGCGCCTGCTCCGGCGAACGTCGTGAAAAAGCGCCGCGTTCCCCTCTGGACCCTGCCGGTTGCCGCCGTGATCGTCGCCGCCATTGCCGCCCCGCTGCTGTGGCCAAAACAGGCACCTTCCGCTGAGCCCGCCCCGGCTCCCACACCTGAACCCGTGGAGATTGCGCCAAAGCAGATCAAGGCGGTTGAACCGCTGGCGATGAAGCTACCGCTGCATCAGGCGGAGGTCATGGCCAGCAAAGAAAAAGAAGCGGCTCCAGCTGAAGCTGCGCCACAACCCGCTCCGGTGGTGATTGTCGCCATTCCGAAAGACGCCATGGTGATGGAAGCGAATCAGGTGAAAGCAGGATCGACGCGCTTCCTGAACGGCACCTGGCGCGCCATCCTCGACGTGAAGGATCCAGTCACCGGCAAGCCGCCGTCGCTGCGCTATCAGATCCAGAACAACAAAGGTTTCGCCCGCGTTGTCCACGGCGACAACATTGTCTGCCGCGCGGAGGTTTTCTCCGGGCTGCACAGCAATGGCGAACTGATGATCAAGAGTCGCGGCACTGCCCGCTGCACCGACGGTTCCCGCTACCCGATGCCGGAAGTGGCCTGTAAAGCAGGCACCAGCGATATCGCAGAATGTCGCGCCCGTTATGATGCCAACACCGTCGTCCCACTGACGTTCAAGAAAGCAGGTGCCTGATCCTATGCTGGTAAATCTTTGCGACTATAAACAAAGCGTCACGCTTATTGCCAACAGCGGCGTGCAGTTCCTCGATTTCGGTCTGACGCCGCAGGACTCCGCCAGCAACGGGCGCTTCGTACGTAAAACCGCGAACGGCCCGCTGTTGCGCCTCGATTTCGACCTGGTCAACGGTCGCTATACCCTGCCCGGCATGAACGGCGGCCAGCCTGAAGTGGTCAAGCCGGAAACCACTATCCCGCTACATCAGTCGCTGGCGGTACTGGATGGCGTCTGGCTTCCGGTTCCGTTCCTGCGCTTCAACCCGCCGCGGACGTTTGTGGAAGGGCCGGATAACTGGGCGCGCGTTCAGGTGCGCAAGCTTGAGACCCCGGACACGGCAGGCAATACCCACCGCGTGACCCTCGCGCTTGACAGCCAGATTGCCGACCATGCCACGTCCGCGCTCTCTCCGGTGGAAAACGATATTCTGAACGGCACCCGCTTCGCGCTGGCCTGGCGCGATAGCGAGGTAGAAAGTTTCCTCGATCAGACCTGGATTGACGGCTGGCTGCGCGAGGCGTTTACCCAGTATGCCGACGGCGTTGAGAACCGCTCTGAACGCGACCTGCAGCAGGCGATGCGCAGCTTTGAGTATCAGGCCCACTGGCTCAACCTGCTGACCATGCTCGGTGAACAGCTCACCGTGCCGGAAGTGAAATTTGTCACCCATACGCTCAGCACGCCTGCCATTCCGGTCGACCTGATCCTCGACGTGGGCAATACCCACACCTGCGGCGTCATTATTGAAGACCACGGCGATGCCAACGATGGGCTGCGCCAGACCGCCGAGCTGCAGGTCCGCTCGCTCAGCGAGCCGCAGTTCCTGAACGAACCGCTGTTCACCAGCCGTCTCGAGTTTTCGGAAGCGCGTTTTGGCAAGCAGCACTTCTCGGTGGAAAGCGGTCGCGAAGATGCCTTCGTCTGGCCGTCGATTGTCCGCGTCGGTGATGAAGCCCGCAAGCTGGCGATGCAGCGTCTGGGCACCGAGGGCAACAGCGGTATCTCCAGCCCGCGTCGCTACCTGTGGGATGAAACCCCGGTCGTGCAGGACTGGCGCTTTAGCCAGATGAACAGCAAGACCCAGCGTGAACCGCTTGCCACCGCGTTCCCGCTGATGAACCTGATGAACGATGACGGCGAGCCGCTCTTCACGCTGCCGCAGGACGAGCGCCTGCCGGTCTTCTCGCCGCAGTACAGCCGCAGCACCTTGATGACCCATATGCTGTGCGAGCTGCTGGCACAGGCGCTGGGGCAGATCAACAGCGTCGCCACGCGCCTGCGCCTGGGCTTCCCTGCCTCGCCGCGCCAGTTGCGCACGCTGATCCTGACGCTGCCCTCCGCCATGCCAAAGCAGGAGCGCGAGATCTTCCGACGCCGCATGTTTGAAGCCATCGCCATTGTCTGGAAAGCGATGGGCTGGCACCCGCAGGATGAGGATTTTGTCACCCGCAAACAGCAGGAAAAAAGCGTGGTGCCGGTACCGGAAATCCAGATGGAGTGGGATGAAGCCAGCTGCGGTCAGCTGGTCTGGCTGTATAACGAAGCCATCTCCCGCTTTGGCGGCCAGACCGAAGCCTTCTTCGCCTCCCTTGCCCGTCCGGACCGTGAGCCTGAGCCGGGCAGCCAGCCGGGACGCGCGCTGCGCGTCGCGTCCATCGACATCGGCGGCGGCACAACGGATATGGCGATCACCCATTACCAGCTGGACGACGGCTCCGGCAATAACGTCAAAATCACCCCGCAGCTGCTGTTCCGGGAAGGGTTTAAGGTCGCGGGCGACGATACGCTTCTGGACGTGATTCAGCGCTACGTATTGCCCGCCCTGCAAACGCAGCTGCAAAAATCCGGTATCGCAGACGCCTCGCTCCTGATGGCTTCACTGTTCGGCGACTCCGGGCGCATTGATACCCAGGCCGTACTGCGCCAGCAGACGGCGCTGCAGCTGTTTATGCCGCTTGGCCATGCGATTCTTGCCGGGTGGGAGTCCAGCGACGTTGACGATCCGCTGGCTGGTCTGCACGCCACCTTTGGCGATCTCCTGCCGCAGAAGCCGACCCGCAACGTGATGAACTATCTGCAGCAGGCGATCGACCATGCCCTGCCTGCGGGTTCTGACGCTTTTGACCTCTTCGCCGTGCCGCTGCACGTCAATTTCCGCGAAATGCAGGATGCGATGCTGGCCGGGCAGTTTACGCTGGCCTCCCCGCTCCACGCGGTGTGTGAGGCGATCTCCCATTATAGCTGCGACATTCTGCTGATCACCGGACGCCCGGGCTGCCTGCCTGGCGTTCAGGCGCTGATTCGCCACCTGCAGCCGGTGCCGGTCAACCGCATCGTCTGGCTGGATAAATACCAGGTGCATGAGTGGTATCCGTTCAGCCAGCAGGGGCGCATTGGCAACCCGAAATCGACCGCTGCCGTGGGGGCCATGCTCTGCAGCCTTGCGCTTGACCTGCGTCTGCCGCGCTTCAACTTTAAAGCCGCGGACATTGGCGCGTATTCCACCGTGCGCTATCTGGGCGTGCTGGATAACACCGTCAATACCCTGCGCGAGGAAAACGTCTGGTATCAGGATATCGATCTTGATAAACCCGGTGCGAAGCTTGACGCGCGTCTGCACTTCCCGCTGCGCGGTAACGTCACCCTCGGCTTCCGCCAGCTGGCGAACGCGCGCTGGCCTGCCACGCCGCTCTACACGCTCAGCATTAACTCGGCCGAACTGGCAAAAGCGATTGCCGGCGACGGCGTGCTGAACGTGCGGCTCAAGCTCTGCGGCGGCAGCAAGCATGAAGGCCCGGAGGCCTTCGAGCTGAGCGATGCCTGGCTGCAGGACGGCACGCCGGTGGCGCCTGACGCCTTAACCTTCAAACTGAATACCCTGGCCGACCGCCGACACAGCGGCAGCCACTACTGGATCGACAGCGGGAGCGTATACCTGAAATGACAGCGACGACCACCACCACTCAGGCCTTAATCGGGTGGATCAACGAGACGCGCCTGAACGCCCCCGTGCTGGATAACGATGCCGACGCCCTGCTTGCCCGCATCAACGCGGCGCAGGCGCGCGAGCAGGCCATTGAACGCGCCGTGACCCGCCAGAGCAGCATCGGGCTTTACGGCCATTCGCAGAGCGCGAAAGCGCACCTGCTGTTGTCGCTGTGCGGCAGCGGCAATGGACGCCTGAACGTGACGCCAGGCCAGCGCACCTTTGACTATTTTTCGCATATCAATCCGGGACATGCCCTGACCAACATGGCCGTCCGCTTCACCCGGGAAACCCCGGAAGCGCTTGACGAGGCGTTTCCGCTGCGCCTGAGCCTGGTCACCGAGGCCGAGCTGGTGCAGCTGTTTATTGCCCGCACGACGCTGCACCCGCAGATGCGCGCGGTGGATAAGGCGGTCATTGAGACCCGCCTGGAGAAATGGCGCGGTCTGCGCCAGCCGCAGAGCGTGCCCGGCATCACGGCGCAGGACGTGGGGGCGATTGCCCGCTTCTGGCAGAGCACGGTACCCGCCGCGAAACAGCAAATTGATGATGCCCTGTGGCACGAGTTCGCCCAACTGGTGCCTTCGCTCGATCTCAGCACCCGCGCCAGCGTCTGGTCGCTGCTGTGGGGCGAGCAGCAGGAACTGACCCAGCAGTGGTTAAATCTGGCCCATGTGCTGCACCAGACCAGCCATGCCAGCGAGATTGCGGCCCCCCTTAGCCTGCTGGTGGACAGCTTTGGGCTGCCTGGCGAAGGGTTCCTAACGCACGACGGCTCGGTAGCGCTGCAGAATACGCAAGAGACGCTTCTCCATCCGCTGAACAACGGTGAGATGCTGAACGCCATCAGCCTCCCCGTCGATGTGCTGGCCTTCCTGACCCGCGAGCTGGTGCTTCCGGTTGAGAACGGCGCGCTGGATAATGTCGATATCATTGATATCCCGGTGTTTGAAGACCGCCATGCCGATCCGCTACGCCAGGCAAAATCCCAGTGGCTGCTTGAGCACTATCGTCAACAGCTCCAGCCGGATGTGCTGGTCATCTGCAACGCGACGGCGCAGCACGAACAGACGGCCAAAAAAGCAAAAGTGTTAATGAACTGGGTCAGGGAGACGCAGCCTGCGGAAGAATCTGCCCTGCCGGGTCTGGTATGGGCGATCACCCCGCACGACGCTCGCTTTACCACCCGGCAGAATCTCGATGAAGCCGTACAGCATCTGCTCGGGAAGCCCGGCCTGCGCTGGGGCACGCTGCAGGCTCTGGACAGCCACAGCATGCAGCGCGTCATTGAGTGGCTGTCTCAGGCCACGCTGCCCGCGCAGCGACAGAAGCGTCTCGGCACGCTCAAAAACGCGCTGCGTCTGGAGCTCTCGGCGATGATGCAAACCTACCTGGCACCGCTGGTTGAGGAGCCAGGTATTCGACGCGCTCAGGCAGAAAACATGGTGCGCACGCTGCAAAGCAGTGCCGCCCGCCACGGCGAGCTGCTTGAAGGCCTGCTGCCGCCGCTGAAGGCCTTTGAAACACTGTTGGCCGTTCAGCAGCCGCGCGAGGAGCAGGTTAACGGGCTATTTACGGATACCATTGACCTGTTTGCCGAGAACGCCCAGGAAAGCGCCGGTCTGTACCAGACCAAAGACAAAGCGCGCCTGGCGCACAAAGTCTGGATAAATCATCTGCGCCAGTGGAGCCGCAACGAGGCGACAGCCGCCCGTCTTGGGCTGGATCCTGCGGTGTTACAGCAAATTGCGGATGTGCTGGTGGTCACCAGCTACCGGCTGGATCTGCCTCAGCAGCTGCAGCGAATTGTCGAAGCGGATAAGAGTAGCGCTGCGCAACTGCATGCCGTGATGGGCAATTTCGTTGGCTGGCTGGGTTACGACAAGACCCCCGTGGCGACGCGCCCGGCAAGCCGCATCCGCAAGGGGCAGGCCATCTTCGTCACCCCGGTGGTGAGCAGCGCCGAGCCCCGCCTGACGCGTCTGGGTGAACAGCCGGTCCATGCGGCTACCGCGTACGTTTACGACTGGCTGGTCGCACTCTATAGCCGCGCGATCGAGAACATTGATTACCATCACCCGCATGATGTTCAGCCTGACGCTCGTCAGGCACTACGTGCTTTAATAATGTAGCCGCCTTCTTGCCGGGTGGCGCTGCGCTTACCCGGCCTACATTGCGCAACGATGATACATTGCACAATAATCACATCGTCATACACCCGGCTAATGCCTGCGCCAGCGCAGAGGGGTTTTCCCACGACATAGAGTGCCCCGCCGCAGGGATAATTTTTACCTCAACGCCTTTCTGTTGCAGATTTTTCACATCGTCATCCGGCAGAGAGAGCTCGCCAAAAATCAACGTTACCGGGCAAGGAAGTGACAGAAACTGCGCTTCCCATTCCGGTTCAACGCCCGCCACCAGGCTGGATGCACCGCGCCAGACGGCATAAGCCGCATTGCTCTGCAGGCACCCTGCCCACGCCGTTTTTTCTGCGCTGAGCATGGCGTCGTAACCCTGCTCCAGAAACTGTTGCTCGCTTTGCGCCGCGATTGACCGGCTGAACATCCCCCCACCCGCGTGAAAATTGGGTTCTGACACCATCAGCCCCTTCACGCGCGTAGCCAAAAGCCCCGCCGTTTCGATAGCAATACTGCCGCCCATGCTGTGGCCGTATAACCAGAAGGAATCCAGTTTAAGATGGTCAATCAGCTCCGCCACAACGTGCGCCTGGTCGGTGGTTTTGTAGCTGTAGTGCTCAGGCTTATCGCTGTAGCCGCTGCCGGGCAAGTCGATGAGAATCGCTCTGCGCGCGCCAAACAGCGGGTCACGAACGACGCGGGGATATTCATAGGAAGCGGCGCAGCCCAGCCCGTGAATGAACACCACGGGATCGCCGGAGCCGGGCAAGTCGTGCCAGCGCACGGTGCAACCGGCCTGCTGCGAGTAAAAACTGTTCATAAGCACTCCTTTTATGATGCACTGTGTATTTATACAGTCATCACATCAGGAATGCTATGTTCATCTTTTAAAACTGGAAGCGTGCTTCAGAAAAGCGAGACCAACAGCGCAACGGGAAAGCTCATTGGCCAGGTTGACCCCACCAGGAAAGCGCTCAGCAGGCGGATACGTTTGCGGTCTTTTGAGAGGAACCAGGTGATTAACGCGCAGATGGAAGCCATGATTGCGTAAAAAACCAACATCTTTTGATACAACGTCATTCTGTATACCAGAGCCGAAAAAATAACCGCACGCAATATGCGTCATATGTTGACACAGATCAAGTTTTTTCGTTACAGAATAACCACTTAAAAATTATGGCTAATAACAATTGAGTATCTTACGTAACACATCTGGCGGGCAAAGAGAACGCCTGACCGCGCAAGCGGACAGGCTAAGCGGATCAGTGTTTGATCATGACATGCCGGACAACCGTATAATCCTCAAGCCCGTAGATCGACATATCTTTCCCGTAGCCCGATAATTTCATGCCGCCGTGCGGCATTTCGCTCACCAGCATAAAATGGGTATTCACCCAGGTGCAGCCGTACTGCAGGCGCGCGCTCAGGCGATGGGCGCGCCCCACGTCTTTGGTCCAGACCGATGACGCCAGGCCGTATTGTGAGTCGTTTGCCCAGGCCAGCACCTGTGCCTCGTCATCAAACTCAGTGACGCTCACCACCGGGCCAAACACCTCGCGCTGAACGATGGCATCGTCCTGTTTTGCCCCCGCCAGCAGGGTTGGCTGGAAGTAGTAGCCCGCCCCCTCTTTTTTGCTCCCGCCGGTGACAACCCGGATATGGCCGAGCGCTTTCGCCTCATCGACGGCCTGACAGACGCGTGATAGATGGGCGGCCGAGCTGAGCGGACCGAGTTCGGTAGCCTCGTCCTCCGGGGCACCCATTTTAAGACTGGCAACCGCGGCGCCCAGCTTTTCCACCAGTTGGGCATAAATTCCCTTCTGGGCATAAATGCGGCAGGCTGCCGTACAGTCCTGCCCGGCATTGTAGAAACCAAACGTCCGCACCCCTTCGACCACCGCATCCAGATCGGCATCATCAAACACGATCACCGGCGCTTTGCCGCCCAGCTCCATATGGGTGCGTTTAATCGAGGACGCCGTATGGCCGATGATATGTTCCCCGGTCGCAATCGAACCGGTTAGCGAAACCATGCGGACCTTCTCGTGCCCGGTGAGCGGGTCGCCGACCGTTTTCCCGCGACCAAACAGCACGTTCAGAACGCCCGCCGGGAAGATATCTTTTGCCAGCTCTGCCAGCTTCAGCGCGGTCAGGGGCGTGATCTCAGAGGGCTTTATCACCACGCAGTTCCCTGCCGCCAGCGCGGGGGCCAGCTTCCAGGCTGCCATCATCAGCGGGTAGTTCCACGGCGCGATAGAGGCCACCACGCCCACCGGATCGCGGCGAATCATCGACGTGTGACCGTCAAGGTACTCGCCCGCTGCCAGACCGTTCAGGCAGCGGGCGGCCCCGGCAAAGAAACGGAAAACGTCGACCACCGCAGGAATTTCATCCCCCAGCGCGCAGTGCAGCGGCTTGCCGCAGTTGAGGGACTCGAGCCGGGCAAACGCCTCACCGTGCGCTTCAATCGCATCCGCCAGCTTCAGCAGGCACTCGGCGCGGGTTTTCGGCGTCGTTTGTCCCCACGCCGCAAAAGCACGGTCAGCCGCCAGCACCGCCGCGTCGACCTGGGCCGCTGACGCCTCAGCAATTTCCAGCAATACCTCTCCGGTGGCCGGGTTATAAACCGGCTGTTTTTCACCCTCTCCGGCAACCAGCTCACCGTTTATCAGCAGATGTTTTTGCATAGCATTTTCCTGTTGAATTCACTGTTATTTCCCGCTGCCGGCAATGTTTTCGCCGTCGCGGGTTAGCCACCAGGCTCCCAGAATGGGGATAGTTGTCACCAGCATCACCAGCAGAGCCACGACGTTGGTGACCGGCACGTCACGCGGACGCCCGAGCTGGTTGAGCAACCACAGCGGTAACGTGCGCTCGTGTCCCGCCGTAAATGTTGTGACGATGATCTCGTCAAACGACAGGGCAAACGCCAGCATTCCCCCGGCCAGCAGCGCGGAACCCAGATTGGGCAGCACCACATAGCGAAAGGTTTGCCACCCGTCAGCCCCGAGATCCATCGACGCCTCCACCAGGCTCCAGGAGGTGCGTCTGAACCGGGCAATCACGTTGTTAAACACCACCACCACGCAGAAGGTGGCGTGTCCGACCACGATGGTGAAAAACCCCGGCTCAAGATTGATCGTTTTGAAAGCCGTCAGCAGCGCCAGGCCGGTGATGATCCCCGGTAACGCAATCGGCAACAGCAGCAGCAGAGAGATCGCATTCTTGCCAAAAAACGCGCTTCGCCACAGCGCCGCTGCAGCAAGCGTGCCAAGCACAAGGGCTATCGCGGTAGAGAGCGCGGCAATCTGAAGTGACAACGTCACGGAATCGATGATATCGCCGCGCCCCGCCGCCACGCTAAACCACTTCAGCGTCAGCCCCTGCGGCGGAAAGCTGAAGGCGGCGTCCTCGGTGTTGAAGGCATAGGTCGCGATGATCAGCAGCGGGAAGTGCAGGAAGATGACGCCTCCCCACGCTGCCACTTTCAGGAACAGCGGTGCGCGTTCAGAGTGCATCGAATGCTCCCAGACGTTTCACGAACGCCAGATAAAGAGAAATCAGCACGATGGGAACCAGCGTGAACGCGGCGGCCATCGGCATATTGCCGATAGCGCCCTGCTGGGAGTAGACCATGTTACCAATGAAGTAGCCCGGCGGGCCGACCAGCTGAGGAACGATGAAATCCCCCAGCGTCAGGGAAAAGGTGAAGATTGAACCCGCCGCAATGCCCGGGATGGCCAGCGGCAGAACGACATAGCGGAACGTCTGCCGGGGACGCGCGCCGAGGTCGGCTGAGGCCTGCAGCAGCGAGGCCGGCAGGCGTTCCAGCGCCGCCTGGACGGGCAGGATCATAAACGGCAGCCAGATGTAAACGAAGACCAGAAACCGTCCCAGCCCGGAGGTGGACAAGGTGTTGCCGCCAATTGCCGGGAGCGTCAGGATTGAGGTCAGAATCGGCTCCAGGCCGAGATGGCTGAGAAACCACTGGGCCACGCCGTCCTTCGCCAGCAACAGCGTCCAGGCGTAGGCTTTGACGATGTAGCTCGCCCACATTGGCAGCATCACGGCGATATAGAAAAACGCTTTCCACTTGCCGCTGGTGTATCGCGCCATGTACCAGGCCATCGGGAACGCAAGGATGGCGCTGGCAATGGTCACCGCAATCGCCATCGTTAACGTGCGCAGGATGATGTCGTAGTTTGCCGGGTTGAAAAGCGCCTGAATGTTCGCCAGCGTGAGATCCGGCGTGACCGCCATGGTGAAATCGTCAAAGGTATAAAACCCCTGCCACAGCAGCGTCAGCAGCGATCCTAAATAGACGATGCCAAACCACATCAGCGGCGCAAGCAGAAGCAGGAACAGACCGAGCGACGGCTTTCGCCAGAACAGGGCCGTCACGCGGCTCAGACGGCCGCGCGGGGCGGGAGGATGCGCAACGCTCATATCCATTTCACCTCTCCTCGTGAAGGCGGATCATCGCATCGCGCGACCATGACGCCATGACCGCCTGCCCCGGCGCAATGCCGCTCAGCGGCGAGGCGTCACTGAAGTTAGCCTGGCTCACCAGCAGTTTGGCGCCATCGGCGAGCTTCAGCTCCAGACGCGTGGCAGCCCCCTGATACTGTACGGCCTGCACGACGCCCTGAACCTGAACGTCACCCTGTTCATTAAGGCGAATATGCTCCGGGCGCAGGGAAAAGGTGCCCTCCATGCCGCAAAGCGTCTGCGCAAGGCCCGCATCAAAAACGTTTGAGGTGCCGACAAAACCGGCGACAAACGGCGTGCGCGGACGCATGTAGAGATCGCGTGGGGTATCCACCTGCTCGATGCGCCCGTTATTGAACACCGCCACCCGGTCCGACATGGAAAGGGCCTCGCCCTGATCGTGGGTGACGAAAATAAAGGTGATGCCGAGTTCTTGTTGAAGCTTCTTCAGCTCGAACTGCATCTGTTCCCGCAGCTTGAGATCGAGCGCCCCTAAAGGCTCGTCCAGCAGCAGGACGCGCGGTTCGTTTACCAGCGCGCGGGCGATGGCGACACGCTGACGCTGGCCGCCGGAAAGTTGCGAAGGTTTGCGGGCGATGGCAAAGCTCAGGCCCACTTTTTCCAGAGCATCGCGGGCCTGGGCATGGCGTTTTCTCTTGTCGACGCCTTTGACCATCAGCCCGTAGGCGACATTGTCGAGGATCGACATATGCGGGAACAGCGCATAGTCCTGAAAGACGGTGTTCACGTCCCGTTCCCAGGGGGGCAGTTCGCTCGCCTCTTTGCCGAAGATGGAAATCGTCCCGCCTGACAGCTGTTCAAAACCGGCGATCAGACGCAGGCAGGTGGTTTTGCCGGAGCCCGAAGGCCCCAGCATGGAGAAAAACTCTCCGTCGCGGATCGCAATGGTGACCCCATCCACCGCCCGGACGTCGCCGTACAGACGGGAAACATTGTTAAACTCGACTGCGTACGTCATGTTCTGCTCCCGGGCAATTAACGACCGCCCATGATGGCGATGTAATCCTGCGTCCAGCGGCTGTAAGGCACAAATTTGCCGCCTTCTGCGATGGGGGTTTTCCAGAACATGATTTTGTCGAACTCGTTATACCCGTTTGTTTCGCAGCCTTTATCGCCCAGCAGCGTGCTGGCTTTACACCCTTCCGGCACCACGGGCAGGGAGCCAAACCATGCGGCCAGATCGCCCTGCACTTTCGGCGTCAGCGACCAGTTCATCCATTTGTAGGCGCACATCGGGTGTTTAGCCTGCGCGTGCAGCATGGTGGTGTCCGCCCAGCCTGTCACCCCCTCTTTCGGGAAGACGGTGGCAATGGGCTGGTTCTCGGCCTTCAGGGCATTCGCCTGATACGGCCAGGCGCTGGAGGCCACCACGCCCTCGTTTTTGAAATCGCTCATCTGGACGGTGGTGTCATGCCAGTAGCGGTGGATCAGCGCATGCTGGTCGCGAAGTACCTTAAGCACAGCGGCATACTGTGCTTCGGTGAGCTGGTACGGGTCTTTAATACCCAGCTGCGGCTGCGTGGCTTTAACGAACAGCGCCGCATCGGCGATGTAAATCGGGCCGTCATACGCCTGTACGCGTCCCTGATTGGTTTTACCGTCCGGCAGATCCTGTTTGGTAAAGACGACGCTCCAGCTGTCCGGCGGCGTCGGGAAGGTTTTGGTGTTGTACATCAGCAGGTTTGGTCCCCACTGGTACGGCGTGCCGTAGACTTTACCGCCGACGTTAAACCATTCCCCTTTCACAATCCGCTCGTCGAGGGTTTTCCAGTTGGGGATAAGATCGGGGTTAATCGGCTGGACGCGTTTGCCCATGATCAGCCGCAGGGAGGCATCGCCTGAGGCGGTCACCAGGTCATATCCCCCTTTCGCCATCAGGCTGACCATTTCATCCGACGTGGCCGCCGTTTTGACGTTGACCGCACACCCGGTCTCTTTTTCAAACTGGGTGACCCAGTCGTAGTTTTTATCCGTCTGCCCCCGCTCGATGTATCCCGGCCAGGCGATAATATCCAGTCGACCTTCCCCGTCGCCAATGGCCTTTGGTGGTTCTGCGGCTTGCGCTGTCATGATAGTCATGCCGAGCGCGCACAGGCTGCTGCGGGCAAATTTTTTGCTCATAAGAGTTACTCCTGTCGCAATGAAATTTAGCGGCAGCCGTGCCGTAAAAATATCTCCCTTATTAAACGTAGACCGCGCAAATGCGCCGCACCGTTCGGCTTCAGGAAATTTCATCAAGGTGTGACCGAGGGCGCATTCCCCGTTAACTGGATTATAGACAAGGGGTTAGGCGCGAGAGACGGTATGCAGATTTCCTATGACGGGTCACCGCGAAATAGTCGCAGCGCCGTCATCAGGATAAGAATTGATTATTTAAATAACGGAAAAAGGATTATTCCAGCATCGTGCTAATTAATTTTCCTAACTGAATGACCGCCTGCTCTTCCCGCTCTCCCCAGGCCCAGGAGGTATTAAAACGAAAGAACGGCGTCCACGCGTCAGAGGTGGAAAACATTTTTCCGGGAGCAATGCTGATATGGTGCGTTAAGGCCTTTTCGCTCAGCAGCCCCGCGTCCAGCTGCGCCGGCAGTTCCAGCCATAAAAAGTAGCCACTGTCGTTATGGTGAATTTTAACGCCTGCAGGCATATGGCGAAGAAGTGACTGCCAGGCCTGCTGCTTTCGCTCGGCCAGCGTACGCCGCAGGCGGCGCAGGTGGGCGTCGTAGCGTTTGGTCGCCAGGTAATCCACCAGCGCCAGCTGCATGGGAGAACTGGTTGAAAGCGTGCTCATCAGCTGCAGCTGCTGAATGCGCCGCGCGTGTTTTCCTGCCGCCACCCAGCCGATGCGAAAACCGGCCACCAGACATTTTGAAAAGGACGAGCAGTGTAGCGTCATGTCCTGACGATCCCACGCTTTCGCCGGGAGCGGCTTTTCACGTCCAAAATAGAGCTCGCTGTAGACGTCATCTTCAATCAGCGGGACGTTGTGCTGGGTTAACAGGGCGACAAGCTGGGCTTTTTTCTCCGCGCTCAGCGTGAAGCCGAGCGGGTTTTGGCTGTTAGTCATGATCCAGCAGGCTTTAACCGGGTATTCATTCAGCGCCTGCTCTAAGGCATTGAGATCGATCCCCTCGCGAACGTCCGTCGCAATCGACAACGCTTTGAGCTTCAGGCGTTCCAGCGCCTGCAGCGCACCGTAAAAACAGGGGTTTTCGACAATCACCCAGTCACCCGGCTCGGTTACCGCCTGAAGGCTAAGATTCAGCGCTTCGAGCGCGCCTGCGGTGATCACGATCTCTTCCGGGGAGATGTTCATCCCCTGCTGCGCGTAGCGGCGGGCAATGGCGTGGCGGAGATCGACGTTTCCCGGCGGCAGGTTCTCAATCACGCTCATCGCCGTCGCGGTTTTGCTGACGTTTGCCAGCGAACGGTTGAGCTGCTGAAGCGGGAAAAGCCTGGGGTCGGGAAACGCGGAAGCAAAAGGAACAACGGACGGGTCGCGGCTGGCCTGTAAGACGTCGAAGATGTAGGTATTGATATCCACCGCTTCGTCACGCATCACCTGAGCGGGTGGCGCAGGCTGTTGTGCGGTCGGGCGCGAGGCAACGTAATAGCCCGACTGCGGTCTGGCGACAATGCGCCCCTGACTTTCCAGCATCTGATACGCGTGGCCAACGGTCATAAAACTCATGCCGCTGCTTGCCACCTGCTCTCGCAGGGAAGGCAGCTTATCGCCCGGCAGCCATACGCCAAGCTCAATCTGCGAGATTATTTGTTGCGCCAGACGCTGGTATTTTTTCATCAGATTCTCCTTAAGACCGACAGTGTATATCAGCAGGAGAAAAAGAGAAGATTTAGCGAACTGTTATAGTCTGGAAGATGATTTACTTACGGTATTCGGTCACGTGGCTCTGAGCGGAACGCGCGGCGGCCAGGTGGTCGAGCGTGATCATCGACGATTTGCAAAAAATGCATTTCGCGCCAAACGGGTTTTTCTCAGACACATCAAAGGCTGAGGTACGGTACTGCGAGCCATGACAGCATGGGCAGCGAAAATGGATATATGAAGTCATAGGTTTCTCCTGAAACGTAAAAACGTAAATTACTAATGGGCCGATTGGGCATAATGGTTTTAAACAAAACGAATCGGAATGTAGATAAAGACCCAAGAGAGGCTGCGGAGAGGCACAACGTGATGAGAACTGCTTTATAAAACTACGTCAGATATTTATTTGGACTCAAAACCAGAAGGCCATTAACGCACGACGCTGACGACAAAGCAAGCGGTTTAATGCGGAAAAATCATAAAAAGAATATTTTTATTCCACAACGGCGAGGTATATCAGATGGCTAAAGCGTGAAATTTACGCCAACTGTTATGGTTAAAATTCGCTTTTCTGCGTCTGCTCGTCCGATCTTCGCCCCTATACCATAACAGCACACCGTTTGACATTGAGGCTGTGCATGTTTGGTTTAGATGCTTTTCACCTTGCGCGGATACAGTTTGCCTTTACCGTATCCTTCCACATTATTTTCCCGGCCATCACCATTGGTCTCGCAAGCTACCTTGCCGTACTCGAAGGGCTGTGGCTGAAAACAAAAAATCCGGTATGGCGCTCGCTGTACCATTTTTGGTCGAAGATTTTTGCCGTCAACTTTGGCATGGGCGTGGTCTCCGGGCTGGTGATGGCCTACCAGTTTGGCACCAACTGGAGCGGCTTTTCGCAGTTTGCGGGCAGTATTACCGGCCCGCTTCTGACCTATGAAGTGCTTACCGCCTTCTTCCTCGAAGCCGGGTTCCTCGGCGTGATGCTGTTCGGCTGGAATAAAGTCGGGCCGAGGCTGCACTTCTTTTCCACCTGCATGGTGGCACTGGGGACCATTATCTCCACCTTCTGGATCCTCTCCTCCAACAGCTGGATGCAAACCCCGCAGGGCTATGAGATCGTCAACGGTCAGGTGGTACCGGTGGACTGGTTCGCCGTGGTGTTTAACCCCTCCTTCCCTTACCGCCTGCTGCACATGTCGATAGCCGCGTTCCTGAGCAGCGCCCTGTTTGTTGGCGCATCCGCGGCATGGCATCTGCTGCGCGGGAATAATACCCCCGCCATCCGGGCAATGTTTTCAATGGCGCTGTGGATGACGCTGATTGTCGCGCCCCTCCAGGCCATGGTGGGCGATATGCACGGGCTGAACACCTTAAAGCACCAGCCCGCGAAAATTGCCGCCATTGAAGGGCACTGGGAAAACCCGCCGGGCGAGCCTACCCCGCTACTGCTGTTTGGCTGGCCGGATATGGAACAGGAGCGCACCCGCTTTGGGCTCGAGATCCCGGCGCTGGGAAGCCTTATTCTGACACACAGTCTGGATAAACAGGTTCCGGCGCTCAAAGAGTTTCCAAAGGAAGACCGCCCAAATTCCACCATCGTCTTCTGGTCGTTCCGCATTATGGCTGGCCTGGGCATGCTGATGCTGCTGCTTGGGGTAACGGCACTCTGGCTGCGCTATAAAAAGCGCGTTTATTCATCGCGCCCTTTCCTGTGGTTTGCGCTGCTGATGGGGCCATCCGGGCTGATTGCCATTCTGGCCGGGTGGATCACCACCGAAGTGGGCCGCCAGCCGTGGGTGGTCTATGGGCTCCAGCGCACGAAGGATGCGGTTTCTGCCCATGGCGATTTGCATATGAGCGTGAGCCTGCTGGCCTTCTTCGTCGTTTACACCTCGGTATTTGGCGTGGGTTACAGCTATATGGTGCGCCTCATCCGAAAAGGCCCGCAGCCGCATGAATCTTTCGCCACCGAGTCCGACGGACGTCCGGCGCGCCCGCTTTCTGCCGTCACAACTGAACATAAGGAGCAGCCGTAATGGGTATCGATCTTTCCATTATCTGGTTTGTGATCATCGTCTTTGCCACGCTGATGTATATCGTGATGGACGGTTTTGATCTGGGGATTGGCATTCTGTTCCCGGCCACGCAGAACGCCGACGATCGCGATGTGATGGTTAACAGCGTCGCGCCGGTCTGGGACGGGAATGAAACCTGGCTGGTGCTTGGCGGGGCCGCCCTGTTCGGCGCCTTTCCGCTGGCCTACGCCGTGATTATCGATGCCCTCACCATTCCGCTCACATTAATGCTGATCGGTCTTATTTTTCGTGGCGTAGCGTTTGAGTTTCGCTTTAAAGCCACGCCAGCACACCGTCCTTTCTGGGATAAGGCGTTTATAGGCGGTTCCATTCTGGCGACGTTTACCCAGGGCGTGACGGTGGGCGCCGTCATTAACGGCTTTACCGTCACCGGCCGGGCCTATACCGGCGGCCCCTTTGACTGGTTTACCGCGTTTAATCTGTTTTGCGGCGCGGGCCTGGTGGTGGCCTACGCGCTGTTAGGCTCGACCTGGCTGGTAATGAAAAGCGAAAATGCATTGCAACAGCGGATGCGTCAGGTATCGAAGACCCTGTTACTCGTACTGCTGGCGTTTATTGCGGCGATCAGCCTCTGGACACCGCTGGCGCAGCCGGCCATCGCGGCGCGCTGGTTTACGTTGCCGAATCTGTTCTATCTGCTGCCCGTCCCGGCCCTGGTGGTGATTTTTAGTTTGTATCAGTGGCGCTGCCTGAATAATCCCGACAGCCATAGCCGACCGTTTATCCTGACGCTGGGGCTGATCTTCCTCGGCTTTAGCGGGCTTGGGATCAGCATCTGGCCGCACATCATTCCACCGTCAATCACCCTGTGGCAGGCCGCCGCACCGACGCAAAGCCAGGGCTTTATGCTGGTCGGCGCGCTGTTGATCATTCCCGTTATCCTGGTCTACACCTTCTGGAGTTACTACGTTTTTCGCGGCAAAGTTCAGCATGGGGAGGGTTATCACTGATGCAACAACCGGTCTGGAAAAGATTACTGTGGCTGGCCATTATCTGGGGCGGCAGCGTACTGGCGCTGGCTGCGGTCAGTATGCTCTTCCGTATGCTGATGACGGCGGCAGGGTTTAAATCACATTAACGTCATCCCGGGCAACCGCTGCGTTGCCCGGCTCCTCCCCGCACTTTCAGATAAACCCCATTAACGCATGGCAGAGTATCGTTACACTGGAAAAAGATTCACAGTGTTTATAGTTTGAGAAGAAAAATGAAAAAGCTCATTGCGTTAAGTGTTATCAGTCTTGTCCTTACCGGCTGCGTTAATCCGGGTAAAGCCTCCGTTCAGCCGGAGCAACTTAAGAACCACCGCTTTGTGCTGGAAAGTGTGGACGGTAAGGCCGTGAAGACCGCGACAACGCAACCTGAGATCGGTTTTAGCGCACTGCCAGATATCAGCCTGGTGAATAACATCAGCGTTTCTGGCCAGATGTGTAACCGCTTCAACGGACAGGGGAAATTGTCCGAAGGCGAGCTGAAGGTGAAAACGCTGGCCATGACGCGCAAGCTCTGTAGTGAGCCGCAGCTTAACGAGCTGGATCAGGCCATCGGCGACATGCTGCGCAAAGGTGCGCAGGTCGACCTGACTGAAGACCAGTTAACGCTGGCGACAGCCGATAAAACGCTGATGTTTAAGCGTGCAGAATAATCAGTAGTTACCGCAAGTTCCAACGGCAAGCGACTGTTCACTGCAGCGTTTGCCGTTTGGCAAGGCGCACATCCCGATAGCTGAACCATCAAGCTGGCGAGCTACCGACAGCGAACCGCCAATCATCGCGCAGTTGGCCTGACCGGAGCTGGACATCGCGGCTTTCATACCCGGCACCACATGCGCGGCCGTTGCCTGCTGGACAGGTTCACTGCTGCATGCCGACAACAATAATGCGGCACACCCTACCAAAAATGCTGAGCGCATGCTCTCTCCCCCATGAATAATGCGAAACCTATGCATAATAGGCATCCCATCCCGTGTCGTCGAGAGCGGAAGTGCGTATTTATGCGCTCCTGAAACAATTTCTCGCAATTTTTCTGCCAAAAGTTTGATCTACTCATTGATGGCAGGAATAACGAGGACACAAAAGCGAAAATCGAAAAATCCCCCGTTTGCTAGAATACACAGATAATATTCAGGGTTTGTTGCCGTAATACAGACCCCTATTTTTTTGCGCAATGTAAGGGTGTTGTCCTATGCAAACTATTGACGGTAATGGTGCAGTTGCCTCAGTCGCGTTTCGCACCAGTGAAGTTATCGCCATCTACCCGATTACGCCAAGTTCTACCATGGCTGAGCAGGCGGACGCCTGGGCGGGTAACGGGTTAAAAAACGTCTGGGGCGATGTCCCGCGAGTGGTTGAAATGCAGTCGGAAGCCGGTGCGATTGCCACGGTCCACGGCGCGCTTCAGACCGGCGCGCTTTCCACGTCGTTTACCTCTTCCCAGGGATTGTTATTAATGATCCCGACGCTGTACAAACTTGCCGGACAACTGACTCCCTTCGTTCTGCACGTCGCTGCGCGTACCGTTGCCACCCACGCGCTCTCTATCTTTGGCGATCACTCTGACGTGATGGCCGTTCGCCAGACCGGCTGCGCGATGCTGTGCGCCAGCAGCGTTCAGGAAGCCCAGGACTTTGCCCTGATTTCGTATATCGCCACGCTCAAAAGCCGGGTGCCGTTTATTCATTTCTTTGATGGTTTCCGTACGTCCCACGAAATTAACAAAATCGTTCCGCTGGCTGACGAGACAATTCTGAATCTGCTTCCGCAGGCGGACATTGACGCGCATCGCGCCCGCGCTCTGAATCCGGAACACCCGGTGATTCGCGGCACGTCGGCGAACCCGGATACCTATTTCCAGTCCCGCGAGGCCACCAACCCGTGGTACAACGCGGTTTACGACCATGTTGAACAGGCGATGAATGACTTTGCTGCCGCAACGGGTCGGGAATACAAACCCTTTGAGTATTACGGCCATCCGCAGGCGGAACGGGTCATTGTGCTGATGGGATCGGCCATTGGCACCTGCGAGGAAGTTGTTGATGAGCTGCTGACGCGCGGCGAAAAAGTTGGCGTGCTGAAAGTGCGTCTCTATCGGCCGTTCTCGGCGAAACATCTCCTCTCTGCGCTGCCGGAAAGCGCGCGTACCGTTGCGGTGCTCGATCGCACCAAAGAGCCGGGCGCGCAGGCGGAACCGCTGTATCTGGATGTGATGACCGCCCTGGCCGAGGCCTTTAATCATGGCGAACGTGAAACGCTGCCGCGCGTGATCGGGGGGCGTTACGGTTTGTCCTCCAAAGAGTTCGGACCGGACTGCGTGCTGGCGGTCTTCAACGAGCTCAGCGAAGCGAAGCCCAAGCCGCGCTTTACCGTCGGCATTTATGATGATGTGACGAATCTGTCCCTGACGTTGCCGGAAAACACCCTGCCCTCGACCGCCAAACTCGAGGCGCTGTTCTATGGTCTGGGCAGTGACGGCAGCGTCTCCGCGACCAAAAACAACATCAAAATCATCGGGAACTCCACGCCGTGGTACGCCCAAGGGTACTTCGTCTATGACTCCAAGAAAGCCGGCGGCCTGACCGTTTCCCACCTACGGGTGAGCGAACAGCCCATCCGCTCTGCGTATCTAATTTCTCAGGCTGATTTTGTTGGCTGTCACCAGCTGCAGTTCATTGATAAGTACCAGATGGCCGAGCGCCTGAAGCCTGGCGGTATTTTCCTCCTGAATACGCCATACAGCGCGGATGAAGTCTGGTCGCGCCTGCCGCAGGAAGTGCAGGCGGTGCTGAACCAGAAAAAAGCCCGTTTCTATGTGGTTAACGCGGCGAAAATTGCCCGCGAATGTGGCCTTGCCGCGCGTATTAATACCGTTATGCAGATGGCCTTCTTCCATCTGACGAATATCCTGCCGGGCGACAGCGCGCTGGCGGAACTGCAGGGCGCGATTGCCAAAAGCTACAGCAGCAAGGGCCAGGAGCTGATCGAGCGTAACTGGCAGGCGCTGGCCCTGGCGCGCGAGTCGCTGTTTGAGGTCCCGCTGCAGCAGGTCAACGCCGCAAGCCCGAACCGCCCTCCGGTGGTGTCTGATGCGGCACCTGATTTCGTGAAGACCGTGACGGCGGCGATGCTGGCCGGGCTGGGTGATGCCCTGCCCGTCTCTGCCCTACCGCCGGATGGCACCTGGCCGATGGGCACCACCCGCTGGGAAAAACGCAACATCGCCGAAGCGATCCCCATCTGGAAAGAAGATCTGTGTACCCAGTGCAACCACTGCGTGGCGGCCTGCCCGCACTCTGCCATTCGTGCCAAAGTAGTGTCGCCGGAAGAGATGGAGGCCGCCCCGGCCAGCCTGCATTCCCTGGATGTAAAATCCCGCGATATGCGCGGACAGAAATACGTTCTGCAGGTCGCGCCGGAAGACTGCACCGGCTGTAACCTGTGCGTCGAGGTTTGTCCGGCGAAAGACAGGCAGAACCCGGAGATTAAAGCCATCAATATGATGTCGCGTCTGGAGCACGTCGAAGAAGAGAAAGTGAATTATGACTTCTTCCTGAATCTGCCGGAAATCGATCGCAGCAAACTGGAACGCATTGATATTCGCACTTCGCAGCTGATCACGCCGCTGTTTGAATACTCCGGCGCCTGCTCGGGCTGCGGTGAAACACCGTATATCAAGCTGCTTACCCAGCTGTACGGTGACAGGATGCTGATTGCCAACGCTACCGGCTGTTCGTCTATCTATGGCGGCAACCTGCCCTCTACGCCGTATACCACTGACGCCAACGGCCGCGGTCCCGCGTGGGCCAACTCGCTGTTCGAGGATAACGCCGAATTTGGTCTGGGCTTCCGCCTGACCGTTGACCAGCACCGCGCGCGCGTGATGCGCCTGCTGGAGCAGTTTGCCGGGCAGATCCCCGCCGGGCTCAATGACGCGCTTCACGCCGACGCGACGCCAGAGGTACGTCGTGAGCAGGTTGCAGAGCTGCGTCAGGCGCTTCAGGGCGTGGCGGGCGCTGAACAGCTGCTGACCGACGCGGACGCCCTGGTCGAAAAATCGATCTGGCTGATTGGCGGCGACGGCTGGGCTTATGACATCGGCTTTGGCGGGCTGGACCACGTGCTAAGCCTGACCGAAAACGTCAATATCCTGGTGCTGGATACGCAGTGTTATTCCAACACCGGTGGTCAGGCGTCGAAAGCCACGCCGCTGGGTGCCGTCACGAAATTCGGTGAGCACGGGAAACGCAAGGCACGCAAAGATCTCGGGGTGAGCATGATGATGTACGGTCACGTTTACGTCGCGCAAATCTCGCTGGGGGCACAGCTTAACCAGACGGTGAAGGCGATCCAGGAGGCGGAAGCGTATCCCGGCCCGTCGCTGATCATTGCCTACAGCCCGTGTGAAGAGCATGGCTACGACCTGGCACTCAGCCACGATCAGATGCGACAGCTAACCGCGACCGGCTTCTGGCCGCTGTACCGGTTCGATCCGCGCCGTGCGGACGAGGGTAAATTACCGCTGGCGCTGGATTCGCGTCCGCCGTCAGATGCTCTGGCCGAGACGTTAATGCAGGAACAGCGCTTCCGTCGCCTTAACGCGCAGCAGCCGGAAGTGGCCGAACAGCTATGGAAAGACGCTGCGGCGGATCTGCAAAAACGGTATGACTTCCTGGCGCAGCTGGCGGGTAAAGCCGAAAAATCGACCAGCGACTAGTCTCTCTGCCCGGCGCGTCCGGGCATTTTTTTGCCATAAAAAAACCCGGTGTATTCACACCGGGCGAATCCAGATAATCATTAAATATCTATTTAGTTCCCTAAATATTATTCATGCGAATTATGGATAAATAATCTTAAAGGCATATAACGCCATCAAGAATAGCTTAACTCACACCTGATTAATAATTTTAATTTATTATGTATAGCCTTAAAACATTCACCAAACCAATGACCATTACCGTTGATGTATTCAGTTTAGATTTTACTTAGTTCGTAACAATTATAATTTATTACTCTTACACGGGAGTGATTTAGCATGAGACAACTTTCGTATTCGGAAAGTTCAACAGGTAATTAAATAAAAACAACCGCAAAGGAATATCAAAATGCAAAGAAAAGTACTGGCCCTGATGATTCCGGCTCTGTTAATGGCTGGCGCAACTCATGCAGCAGAGATTTATAATAAAGACGGTAACAAATTAGATCTGTACGGAAAAGTAGATGGTCTGCACTATTTCTCCGATGATAAAGGCGCTGACGGGGATCAAACCTACATGCGTCTGGGCTTTAAAGGCGAAACCCAGATCAACGACATGATGACTGGCTACGCACAGTGGGAATACAACATTCAGGCCAATAACACCGAAGGGTCTGATAACCAGTCCTGGACGCGTCTGGCCTTCGCCGGTATCAAAGTGGGCGACTACGGTTCCTTCGATTACGGTCGTAACTATGGCGTACTGTACGACGTGGAAGGCTGGACCGATATGCTGCCTGAGTTCGGCGGCGACTCCTACACCAAAGCCGACAACTTCATGACCGGCCGCGCCAATGGCGTAGCAACCTACCGTAACACCGACTTCTATGGTCTGGTGCAGGGTCTGAACTTTGCGCTGCAGTATCAGGGCAAAAATGAAGGCAGCAACTGTGACGAGAATGGTTGTTCTCAGGAAGGAACGAACAACCGTTCTGATAACAACATTCGTAACCAAAACGGTGACGGTTTCGGTATCTCCACAACCTATGACTTTGGCATGGGGATTACTGCGGGTGCAGCGTATACCTCTTCAGATCGTACTAATGACCAGGTGATCGCAGGCACCGGTGCAGCATCTCAATATGCTGGCGGCGATAAAGCGGACGCATGGACCGCGGGTCTGAAATATGACGCTAACAATATCTACCTGGCGGCAATGTACTCTGAAACCCGCAATATGACGCCATACGGTTCCAGTGACAGCACTTCAGGCGGCGGTATTGCCAACAAAACCCAGAACTTCGAAGTGACCGCACAGTACCAGTTCGACTTCGGCCTGCGTCCGTCCCTTTCCTACCTGCAGTCTAAAGGCAAGGACCTTGGCAACGGCCAGGGCGACCAGGATCTGGTTAAGTACGCTGACGTCGGCGCAACCTATTACTTCAACAAAAACATGTCCACCTACGTTGATTACAAAATCAACCTGCTGGATGAAGATGACAGCTTCTACAAAAACAACGGCATCGGCACGGATGATGTCGTGGCACTGGGCCTGGTTTACCAGTTCTGATTGCCAGAGCCCGCATCAGTATGCGGGCTCACCCATCTCTTGACGTTCATCACAAAAAGCAGGTTCTGAAATCACGTGGTTGAGGGTAAGTTGAGGTAAAGCTGTTTAAACTCAGGTGATAGCCTTTCCATCACTAAGGATAACAGCGTTGTTTGGTCGTGTATCCGTTGTCGTACTAACTCTTTTAGCGCTCATCTGGATGGCGTTAATTTTTGATTTTGCTGATATTGTCGGGCATCTCAGTGCTGTGTTGAACCACCTGGATGGCGGTTAACAGTATTCCCTGAGAAATGAAAAGCCACCAGCAGTGCCGGTGGCGGGAAAACGCACAGGTTGCGTTATTTTTTTACGGGTTGAGGCTTTTTATCACCTGATTCAGGGGCCTCACGCGGATCGTCTTTTTCAACACAAAGCATAGTTTCTCCTGTTTCAGATAACCACCCTCCACTATAGCCAGGCTAATTACAGAGTGGCCAGGCGGCAATTACGCCTGACCTGTTCCTTTCTTGCGAAAAGAGAGGTAGCCAAACACCCCGCTATCTCCATCCGAGGGATGGTTAACCCCGTCCATCACCGTCACTTCAGGGAAATCGAACGGTGAGACGTTATCAAAGCAGGCCACATTCACGCCATATTCGTTTGGATTAGAACGCCGCTGATGGAACGTGTAAATTCCGCACACCGAGCAGAAAAAGTGCCGTGCCGTTCCCGTATTGAAGCGGTACTCCGTGAGCTTATCCTCACCTTTGGTCACGGTAATCCCTGACAGCGGCGCAGAGACGACGACCGCCCCCCGCATGCGACAAAAGGAACAACTGCAGCGCCGCGCGGTATTCAGGCCATCCGTTAGCGCAACGGTAAAGGCCACCGCGCCACAATGGCACTGCGCATGACGAATATCAGCCATGGCTAGATCCCCTTCCTCACCAGGTCAGCAGCCTTGACGAAAACCTCATCTTCTACACCATCGCCTTTCTGCCTGCCGAGCCTGACCAGCTCATCAACAATGCTGTCGCGATCGATTGGTTTCTGGGCAGAAACCAGCCCAATAACGGCCGCCCCAATCGCCAGCCCCACTAATCCTGTTTGTTCGTCTTTGTTCTTCATACTCATGCTCCTGATACAACAAACAAGCGTAGCATGATTTTAAAAGCGCGGGGTTAGCCCGTATTTTGGCGCTTTGATATTTGCTGCCCAAATTTTGATATCGTTTTGCAGGAGAATAGTGAAATCAGATTTCAGATGCGTCACCATGCCATTGACGCTTTCCGCATCCACCACTGAAAAATGTTCAATTCTGTTCTTTCCTATTTGAACACAATTATATTTGGCGGGCAGCACCTTACCATTCACATTAAGCGGCAGGTTATTCTCACCACAGCGGCCTTCCGTAATATATGACACCAGCAAATTAGCGGATTTTTTCCCAGGCTGGGATACGCTCACCATGACGGGAAAACCTTCTGAGGTCTGCGTCATATCGTAAAGCACCGCATTTTTCATATACCAGGTATTATATTCCCGCTCCTGAAAAGCGGACCAGGCAGGTGCAGAATAAAGCACCAGCGCTGCCAGCGTAATAGAGACTATTTTCATGGGATGTTGTCGTCCGTGTAGTTGCACGTATTATTCAGATTGTGCAAAAAACAGCAACAACTTAAGAATAGTCCTACTACTATTGGCAGTGATGGAGGATTTATTCACGACGCGCTATCCGAATGACCGTTCTTATCAACGTAGTGCTGGCATCTGAAAAACTCAGGTTAACTTGATGTCAAAACGGCCATAAAGAAGAAACAGGCGAGAAATGGTAAACCGCCGCCATCACGGCGATGCTAACGACAATGCTTAAGAAAAAGTAGGTTTTAAACGGCTGCTTTTGTGTTTTATGGCGAAAGAGCTGTTGGCCCACAATCGCGCCAGGCCAGCCGCCCGTTACGCCAAATACCAGCAGCGTGGCTTCCGGAACCCTGCGCATGCCTTTCCGCGCCGCTATTTTATCGGCGCCATACATGACCAACGTCAGCATATTGATCAGCAGAAACCACATAGCCAAAGGGCTCGAGGTAAAAAGACTGCCGATCGCAGCAAAGAGCAGGAGTAAATAACAAACGCGATTGAGGGTCATAGTACTGGCCAGAGAAGTGTTGAGCGGTTTTCGACGCCGCATTATACGCTACTTATGAATGTATCGGGCGGGAATTGCTGACAACGGGACAAAGTCACTCCACCCTCACTTTAACCTTTGGCTTCGATAACAGAATTTTTATCAACTCCTTAAAAGGAACGGGTTTGTAGAAGAAGTAGCCCTGTAAAAACGTGATGTTATTGCGCATGAGGTAATCAAGCTGTTCCTGGGTTTCAACCCCTTCCGCCACAATACGGATTGACAGTTTTTTTGCCAGTTCCAGTACCGAATCCAGGATCAGGGTGGAATCCTCATTCTCATTAACCCTGGCAACAAAGCTTTGGTCGATTTTGATGTAATCAATGTGCAGGTCCTGCAGGTAGGACAGGCCGGAATATCCCGTTCCAAAATCATCCAGGGCAATGGCAAACCCTATTTCATGTAGCGCATTCAGGGTCTTAACGAGATGTTCATCTACGTGGAGAGGTTCACGCTCGGTCACCTCCACAACGAGATTAAGATCCTGTTGAACAAAGCTGCGCTTGTAATTCAGACACTCTTCAAAAAAGGTAGAGGCAACGATATGAGACGCACTGAAGTTAATCCCGACATGAAATCCTTCCGGCAGCAGCGTAGAAATAGCATTCATCTGCGTTGCAACCTGACGCATTAAGCTTTGGGTTAGTGGAATTATTAGCCCTGTTTTCTCAGCAAGAGGAATAAATGACGAGGGAGAAATAAACCCGGATTGCGGATGCTTCCATCTTGCCAGCACCTCTACACCGCGCAAGGTGCCCTCTTTTCCGCTCACGACGGGCTGGTAATAGGGAATAATTTCATTTCTGTAGATGGCGGTACGCAGCGATTCTTCCGGTGAAATATCCTTAGACAGATATCGCTGCAGAAGATAAGCAGAAAGAGAGGAAACGAGCAGTAGAAATAACACCACTCCACCGGCCTGGTCGAATAATCGCGTCAGGCTAAAAAGAGGCGGAGCGTTAAATTGAATCGCGAAGGCATAATCAGCGGCTTTTACCGTCAGAACATCGTTGTTTGAATGGGCTGCCGTCAAGACATCGCCTGATTGGCCTAAACGACGATTGCCGACCAGCAGCGAATACGCCACGCCACGTAGTGGCATATTCAGCGCATCCCGGATATGGCTGTCGCTGATGCTCACCATGATTCGGCTGCCGGCATGATTTGTCTGGTATAAGAGAACCGGCAGGCCGTTGACCGTACTTTTCGATGGAACAAGTAGCAATGGCGCTTCAGGCAGCGCTGAGCCGTTCACCAACAACACGCGGTTTCCCGGCAAGGAGGAGCACCATACCGCATCTTTTTTCAGAATAACGATCGTTCTCAGATGGGGTTGTAATGCCGCTTCAGTGCCGAGCCGATACTGTCCTTCAGCATCACACTCATTCTCAGCAAGCCGCATTGCAACCTGGGTCGCATGATGCGCTTCTGTAAGAATAACGTGCATATTCCTGACGACGTAGTGCGCCCCGGCAAGGCTGTCAGCCCGCGCCGAGTACCAGACCTGGATATTGATGATAAAAACGCCCAGCACAAAAATTGCCGTGGCTGCAGCTATGGAGATAGGTGCATGGCGCATTCAGGGTTCTCGACTCGAGTGACGTTGCCGCTTCGGTGATGCTGAAGTGATTGAATTATCTTCGCCTTAAGCATGGTTGATAAAGAAAGAAATACCATGTCCGCCGTCAGAAATTTTCCCCAAACCAGGCTCCGTCTTTGCACCTTCTCAAATGGGTAAATAAAAAGGCCGCCGAACGGCAGCCCTGGTTGTTAAGTGCTTATCAGTATTGCTTTATTGTCTTGACCGGCGTTCTTTCTGACCAGTCAGGCCGCTCGCCAGCCATGATTGCACGCTGTTGTGATGGCGTCACAGACTGCGTTATTTCAGGCATCGACTTGTATTCAGGTTGCTTAGGTGGGTTGAGAACCAGATCGGAGCTACAGCCTGACAGCAGCAAAACCGCCAGTAGAGATGTATTAAGCTTGAACACGCTAACCCCTTCCAATGGGATAAAAGTTACAGAAAATGCGTGGTGCCGATAGCATCCCGATGACTCGTTACTGATTATAACGTCACGCGCCGGGCTGCAGGCAGCAGATTCACCACACAGATACCCCCATAAGAATATATTTACACAACCAATGCATGCAACCCTTTGTATTCCAGCCAGCCTGTGTTCAAAAGTAGAAGTAAAGCCGATTACGCTTCAAATATCGAGGGAGTTTATGCTAAAACCGCTATTATGTTTCTTATGGTCAAGGGTTGAGAAGGGATTTCAATGGTTAAGGTTGAGGAATTAAAAATGAAGTACCCAGGCGCAGCGGCCTGGCAAATGGGTGACAGCCCGGAACTGGCGAACGCGCTTGCGGACCTGATTAAAAAAGGGCTCAAAACGGCCACCTGCGGATCTTTTGCCTCGTACTCGCAGGATGTCTCTGCTCCACGGATAGGAAGCTACAACATAATCCTTGATGGTCAGAATGTCCCGGTCTGTGTGATCCGGCTGGTTTCCATGCGACTGGTGCGTTTTTGCGATGTTAATGAGGAATTCGCTCGCAAAGAGGGTGAAGGTGATTTAAGCCTTGAATACTGGCGGAAAGAGCATCAGCGATTTTTCTTCCGCGAAGGCCATTTTTCTGAAGATATGGAACTGATCGCAGAAGAATTTGAATTGGTTGAGGTGCTGTAAGCTGAGATAAAGTGGCAGTGATGTGTCGCTTAATTAAGCAGGCTTACTCATGTTAAGCTCGTACACAACGCATTCCGTATCGTAATGCCGCTCTATGGCTTTATAAGACATACCTAACCTTTTCATTACACGCTGCGATGCGATATTTTCTGGATCGGCCACGGCCACCAGATAAGATGCTCCCACCCGTTCTACAGCGTAATCAACGATCGCTTTCGCTGCCTCTGTAGCATAGCCTTTGCCATTGTGTTCAGGCACGAGGCGCCAGCCAATCTCTAATGGTGCCC
This sequence comes from Enterobacter sp. GER_MD16_1505_Eko_090, assembly GCF_003331015.1. Classification (NCBI taxonomy): domain Bacteria; kingdom Pseudomonadati; phylum Pseudomonadota; class Gammaproteobacteria; order Enterobacterales; family Enterobacteriaceae; genus Enterobacter; species Enterobacter sp. GER_MD16_1505_Eko_090. The sequence continues at coordinate 104,237 of NZ_PUQF01000007.1, forward strand.
CCTCCACGTTCGCCAGGTGCTGGAGGCATGCCGCACCAACGATCGCACCAGTAGATTTCTCTCTGATAGCCCACCACGAGAAGTGATACTTATCCCAGCGAGCCTGCACCTTTCTGATGCCCTCCCAGGTTTCTTCGGGCGTTTTAACGATACCCTTATTGATATAGCGCATCACCTCAGCATCACTATCCATTACCCTTAAGCCTTCATAATGTGAATCATTAAAGGGTTCCAGGATTAAGCGGACCGTTTCTATATTCATCTTAAATTCCTCTTACATTAAGCCAGTGCCTTCATTGAACTCGTCCCGATAAAACACCATGACGCCGGAGGTAGCTTATTGGAATCGTTTTAATCTAGTAGAATTCAACTTTCGTATGTGCTGTCATTGAAACTGGTTTCGGTGCCGGATTACCTGCGTTCTGTACTGTGGCATTACATATTTCAGGCACAAGCATTTCGTTATAATGACAAGAGCTGGTTGCTGTATACCCCTCCGAGAAAACTGATGAGTTTATTAGTTTATAATCAAGAGGCTTTCTTTTTTTATCAACATAAGATATTTCATTTTTAGACATAACGCTTTCTGAACTATAAAATTCAGAGCGCGTCAAATTATCGTCTTCATCATAAAAATGTTCAGATATTTTTTTGCCTAAAAAATAGGTGTCTTTAATTAATCCATTCGGGTAAAGAGTGTAACGCAACTCGTCACCATTTTCATTTTCACTCAAAATGTGACATTTTTCATCAAGTTGTATTGAGAAAGGCTTGCCATCTCTATGGCCAATAAGACTTCCATTTGTATATTTTAGAATGGTTTCATGCCCAGAAGAAACATTATCAAGGTTTAAGCTATCAACACAACCATTTTTATTCAGTCTGATGGAGATTTTATAAGTGATTTTTCCATTCTCCTCAACATCAGTATCTAAGGATTTAACAGCCCCCTTAACTGGATTGAAATCAAACCTAGTCGATAAGTTATAAAGTAGAGGTATGTAGTAATTTTCTGCAAAAGCCATACTTGAAAATAAGAAAGTACAAAGGAAAAGAGTAGAAGTTTTTATCATTTTTAAATCTAAGCTCAAGTTACCCTCAAATTAAGTAAGCTCATTACAGCATGCTTACTGCTAATCTTCAACATTGATACTGGCGGAGATGATTGCGCCACAACTGCGCCGTTTGCCGTAAAGTCGCTATCGTATCCAAACGTCTGAACACTACCCTTTATCACGTATCGGCGCCAGATTTCACGCAACAGTAAAACGTGCTGGCATTCGCCGCCGGAATCCGTACCATACGCGGCATACAATTTTTGCCCCTGCTGGCTCCGAAGGTATTACTCAATGCAACAGAATCAAGAGATTAACAAAAAAGAGCAATACAACCTGAATAAACTGCAAAAGCGACTGCGCCGTAACGTGGGCGAAGCCATTGCAGACTTCAACATGATTGAAGAAGGCGACCGCATTATGGTTTGCCTGTCAGGGGGTAAAGACAGCTACACCATGCTGGAGATCCTGCGTAATCTTCAGCAAAGCGCGCCGGTGAATTTTTCCCTGGTGGCGGTCAACCTTGACCAGAAACAGCCGGGCTTCCCGGAGCACATTCTGCCGGAATACCTCGAAAATCTGGGTGTTGAGTACAAAATCGTCGAAGAAAATACCTACGGTATTGTGAAAGAGAAAATTCCTGAAGGGAAAACCACCTGCTCTCTGTGCTCTCGTCTGCGCCGCGGTATTCTGTATCGCACCGCGACCGAGCTGGGCGCGACCAAAATTGCCCTGGGCCATCATCGCGACGATATCCTGCAAACGCTGTTTCTCAATATGTTCTACGGCGGCAAGATGAAAGGTATGCCGCCTAAGCTGATGAGTGATGACGGTAAACATATTGTGATCCGCCCGCTTGCCTACTGCCGTGAAAAAGACATTGAGCGTTTCTCTCAGGCGAAAGGGTTCCCGATCATTCCATGTAACCTCTGCGGCTCTCAGCCGAACCTGCAGCGTCAGGTGATTGGCGACATGCTGCGCGACTGGGATAAGCGCTATCCGGGACGTATCGAAACCATGTTCAGCGCCATGCAGAACGTCGTCCCTTCCCATCTCGCGGATGTGGAACTGTTCGACTTTAAAGGCATCAATCACGAGTCAGAAGTCGTGAACGGCGGAGATTTGGCGTTTGACCGGGAAGAGATCCCGATGCAGCCAGCAGGCTGGCAGCCGGAAGACGATGACAATCAGTTTGAAGCGTTGCGTCTGAACGTGCTTGAAGTGAAGTAAGCGGTTAGCGTCTCAGAAACACCGTCTGAGACGCTTCATGCTTTATTTCAGCAGACGTACGCGGCAGGTTTTACCCTTAATTTTCCCGTTTTGCAGCTGCTTCCATGCCTTATGGGCAACCGCCTGGCGAACCGCGACGTAGACATGCGCCGGATGGACAGCAATCTTACCGATATCCGCCCCGTCCAGCCCCACATCCCCGGTCAGTGCACCGAGTACATCACCAGGACGCATCTTGGCTTTTTTACCGCCATCAATGCACAGGGTCGCCATTTCGGCCTCCAGCGGCACAAGGCTGACGCCGGCTGGGGGATTCATCCAGTTCAGCTTAATCTGCAGCATCTCAGAGAGAATATTGGCGCGCTGCGCCTCTTCAGGTGCGCAGAAGCTGATCGCCAGACCGCTGTTTCCTGCGCGCGCGGTGCGGCCAATACGGTGCACGTGCACTTCCGGATCCCATGCCAGTTCAAAGTTCACGACCAGCTCAAGCGATTTGATATCCAGACCGCGCGCAGCGACGTCGGTCGCCACCAGCACGCGGGCGCTGCCGTTCGCGAAACGGACCAGCGTCTGATCGCGATCGCGCTGTTCAAGATCGCCATGCAGCGACAGCGCGCTCTGCCCGGCGGCATTCAGAGCATCACAAACCGACTGACAGTCTTTTTTGGTGTTACAGAACACCACGCAGGAGGCAGGCTGATGCTGGCTCAGTAATTTCTGCAGGAGCGGGATCTTCCCCTGCTGCGAGGTTTCAAAGAACTGTTGTTCGATGGCGGGCAGCGCATCTACGCTGTCGATTTCAATGGTAAGAGGATTTTTCTGCACGCGCCCGCTGATGGCGGCGATAGCTTCCGGCCAGGTTGCGGAGAACAGAAGCGTCTGGCGATCGGCCGGTGCGAAACGGATCACTTCGTCAATGGCCTCGCTGAAGCCCATATCCAGCATCCGATCGGCCTCATCCATCACCAGCGTTTGTAGCGCATCCAGTGAGACCGTGCCTTTTTGCAGGTGATCGAGCAGGCGTCCCGGCGTCGCGACAATAATGTGCGGCGCATGCTGAAGCGAATCACGCTGGGCACCGAACGGCTGCCCGCCGCAGAGGGTTAAAATCTTGGTGTTTGGCAGGAAACGTGCCAGGCGACGCAGTTCACCCGCAACCTGGTCTGCCAGCTCGCGGGTCGGACACAGCACCAAAGACTGGGTCTGAAAAAGCGCCGCATCGATATGCTGCAACAGGCCAAGGCCAAAGGCCGCCGTTTTCCCACTGCCCGTTTTCGCCTGCACGCGCACGTCACGGCCCTCAAGAATGGCGGGTAAGGCGGCCGCCTGAACAGGCGTCATCGTGAGGTATCCCAACTCGTTGAGGTTAGCGAGTTGGGCATCGGGCAGAACATTCAGGGTAGAAAAAGCGGTCACAATTGTCTCTCGTGGTGATCTTTGCGGTCAGATGGCGCGTATCCTCGCAGATCTCGCGGTCCGATGCGACAATTTAATCGGTTCTTCATCGGGCGGCGGGTCGGGCATCGGCTGGGGACGCGGGATGGGATCGGGCATAGGTACCGGATCGCTGGGGATAGGATCGGATTGACGCGATTGTGGCAGTAGCAGAGCGTTAAGGATGCTCATCATTCCCTCCATAATTTGCTGTCATCCCTTTTAGGGTAGACGCTCAGAATCAGGAGGCAAAAAAAAGCCGACTATGAAGTCGGCGTCGTACGAATCAATTGTGCTATGCAGTAATTCAAAAAAGGAAGTAAGACAATATGGAGCGCAACGCCCATCGCTTGACGTTGCATTCACCTGCGGGAGTAATATTGCACCTTACGGGGTAGATGTTTATTGACTTCGCTCAATTAAAAGAGCGTTTTAATCCCGGGAAAAGATGAAAAAAGCGTAAATTTACAGCCATTTACTACGATGCAACCACCATGCAACACCCCCAATCAAAACAACTAACATCACGCAAAACGCCGTAAAACCGTAGCGATAAGCGCCACCCGGAATTCCGCCCAGGTTGACGCCAAACAACCCGGTCAGAAACGTGCTCGGTAAAAACACCATCGCCATCAGGGACATCGTATAGGTTCTTCGCGCCAGCGACTCCTGCATCACCTGCGCGATTTCGTCCGCCATCACCGCAGTTCTGGCAATACAGGAATCAATTTCATCCAGCCCGCGGCCCAGCCTGTCGGCAATATCCTGCATTCTGCGTCGATGGTCGTCGTTCATCCAGGCGAGCCTTTCGCTGGCCAGCCGCGCATACACGTCGCGCTGCGGCGTCATGTAGCGGCGCATAACAATCAGCTGCTTGCGCAATAAGGCCAGAAAACCACGCGGCGGGATCTGCTGATCGAGCAGGTTATCTTCCAGGTCGATGATTTTGTCGTGCAGCTCTTCAATAAACTCACTGGCGTGATCGGTAAGCGCGTCACAGACGTCCACCAGCCAGCTGCCGCAGTCGATCGGCCCGGTGCCCTCTTTCAGATCGTTGACGATGTCATCCAGCGCCAGGACCTTACGCTGTCGGGTGGAGACAATCAGCCCATCGTCCATATAGACCCGCATCGCCACCAGCTGATCCGGACGTTCATCCGTGCTGCCGTTAATACAGCGGAGGGTAATCAGCGTCCCGTCACCCATGCGGCTTACGCGGGGCCGCAGGCTTTCACCCGCCAGCGCATCGCGCACGTTATTGGGCAAGAGCGGGGTCGACGCCAGCCAGTCAGCGCTGTCCGGATGGGTATAGTTCAGATGCAGCCAGCAGGGATGCGCACTGTCGATCACATCATTATCTTCCAGCGGTCGGGCACCGCCGCGGCCGTCCAGCACCCACGCAAAAACTGCGTCAGGAACGTTAAGTTCAGATCCTTTAATGCTTTCCACAGCACCTCCACCTTTTTAACTCTTTCGGTGTCAGTCTAGCTTTCATAAGGGGTTAAGCAACAACTATGTATTCCATCGCGCTGAAATCGCTCGGGAATTGAGCTGGGTGGGCAGATGTATGAAAAAAGCCTGGCATGACAGGCTTCGTGTCGCTTTCAGAGAGAGTGTTCTGGCTGCTGGAGGAAGGAGGGGGAGCCGGTCGGTAATGGGGACGAAGACCCGTGATCCAATCTAAAATTCCGCGTGCGGGCCTGGAGTTCAATCACCTGATTGCGCAGTACATCCGAGGAGCCGTTGAGTTCCTCCGCCATCGCCACGTTGCTTTGCGTGACCCGCTCCAGCTCCGATAGCGCCAGCGTGATCTGGGAAATACCTTTCTCCTGCTCAGACGTCGACGCGGAGATTTCATCCATTAAGCGACTGACGTTTCCCGAGCCCGTCACGATTTCATGCATATTCTTCTCTGCCTGCGACACCACGGTCGCGCCCTGCGTGACGTTACTGCTGGTGACTTCAATCAGCGCTTTGATATTCTTCGCGGCCTCTGCGCTGCGGTGCGCCAGGTTTCTGACCTCTTCCGCAACGACAGAAAAACCTTTTCCATGGTCGCCCGCTCTTGCCGCCTCAACGGCCGCGTTGAGCGCCAGAATATTGGTCTGGAACGCAATGCCGTCAATCAGCGAAATGATCTCCGTCATCTGCTGGGCGCATTCGGTAATGGACTGCATATTGTTGGCAACCTGCCCCATCAGCTCCCCGCCCTTACGCGCCTGCAGCGTCGCCATATTCGCCTGTTCGCTCGCCAGGCGGGTGTTATCGGCGTTATTTTTAGTGCTCGCCGCCATTTGCTCCATGCTGGCTGCGGTTTGCACTAAAGACGCAGACTGCTGTTCGGTTTTGACCGAGAGCTGAGCGCTACGTGTTGAGAGCTGATCCGATAAGGTCATGGCGGTTTGCGATGACGCCCTGATCTCGCGCACCAGCGTCGCAATGTTGCCGGACAGGCTGTTGATCCCGGGAATGAGTCGCCCCGCACAGTTATTGCCAAACTCCGGGATAGAAACCCCCAGGTTGCCGGCAGTCACCTCTTCAATACTTTTCTTCACCGTATTGATCGGCGTCACAAGATACCGGGTCATATAGACCCAAAGCAAAAATAGCGCAACGAAATTGATAGCGTTAAGGGAAATAAATAGAGAGGGCTTGCTGGAAATTAGAACAACGACACCTGCGTTTACCAAAAATAGCGATAAAAGGAACCCGATAATAAAGGTTCTGACACTAATATTTCTTAGCATGATGATACCCACATTTTATATTTTGGTCGGCATCTAGACTTATAGCATTGGCACAAACGTTTTTCCTCGGAAACTTCACGGGTTTGTTGTTTCGCCGTTAGCAGCCTGGGATTTAGCTTAAGTCAGATGAAAAAAGCGTATTAGTGAAAATGTTCTTCGCAGCATGCTGTGATACTGGTCTGCCGCCACGTTAAGCGATACCATCCGCTGCGGCGAACCGATACAATCGCCGTTATATTTAAGGAGCTTTGCTACTATTATTCGCTCTTGTTTAGCAATGCTTAATACGTTAACAATGAGAATATATTTTATATTCTTAATGCGATGTAGAGTATTAATATGACTGGTCATGCTTCACGATAAATAACTAATATTGTTTGAATGCGCATGTTCGTTGCCAGATTAAGATGTGCCCGGCAGGCGAAATCGGTAACCCTCTCAGGCGTGGGATTGCATAATGCTCAATATATCGTGGGACCCTGTGTTAATCGCTATCTCTTATCTGGTGGCCTTTATCGCCTCCTTTGTGGCGCTGGACAGTGCCGGAAAGATCCCCCTTTCCAGCCGAAAGGCTGCCCTGTTCTGGCGCATTGCCGGGGGTATGACGCTGGGGATCGGCATCTGGTCGATGCACTTTATCGGCATGCTGTCGATGCAGATGCCGATGATGATGCGCTATGACCTCTGGTTAACCCTTGCGTCTCTGGGCGTCGCGATTATTGCGTCGACCACGGCCCTTGATATTGCCGTCGCGGGAAAAAAACGTTCTTCGTTTCGACCGATCGTTGCCACGGCTATCCTGAGCGCAGGCGTGGTATCTATGCACTATATCGGTATGGCTGCCCTGATGCTGGATGGCAGCATTATCTGGGATCGCCGTATTGTGGGGTTGTCGGTGGTCATTGCCGTGGTGGCGTCCGGCACGGCGCTGTGGCTGGCTTTCCGCCTGCGAGACAAAGGGGTTTTTATCGAGCGCCTTCTCGCCGCCCTGGTCATGGGTGCCGCCATTTGTGCGATGCACTATACCGGCATGAGCGCTGCGCATTACCCGGAAATGTCGCATACCCTCCCCGGCGGGATCGGCGAGCTGGGGTTATCCATCTGGGTTTCTGTCACCACGCTCTGCCTGCTTGGCGTGATGTTAATTATTTCCCTTATCGATTCTCACCGTCGCACCGGCCGGCTGACGGATAATCTTCGACAACTCAATCGGCAGCTTGAGCTCCAGGCGCGCTTTGATGCGCTCACCGGACTCGCGAATCGCCATCAGATGGATCTCCGCATGCAGGACTGCCTGCGCAGCGCGTTGCTGAGCAACAGGCAATTTGCCGTTATATTCCTGAACGTCGATCACTTCAAACGCGTCAACGATACCTGGGGTCACAGCGTCGGCGATGAGTTATTGATCACCGTCGCACAGCGCATCACTTCCCGGCTCTCGCGTGAGATGACCCTGGCAAGGCTGGGAGGAGACGCTTTTATCCTGCTGGTGCCGGAATGTGACGACGACAAACTCAACGCCCTGCTCGCGTCGCTGCTCGAGGATGTGCGACGTCCTCTTTCGATCTGTGGTCATACGCTTAACACAACAATCAGTGCGGGCGTCAGCCTCTATCCTCAGGATGGCGAAACGCTGCATGAACTGAAACTCAAAGCAGATGCAGCCCTGCATCACGTCAAAGACGACGGACGCAACGGCTGGGCGCGTTACAGAACCGAGATGTCGACAGCAATCCCGGCAAAACCCGGTTTTCTTCAGGAGCTCTCTCAGGCGCTTGAGCGCGATCAGTTTGAACTGTGGTACCAGCCAACCTGGTATGCGCAAGAGAAGACTATCCATGGTTTTGAAGCCCTGCTGCGCTGGCGGCACCCTGAGCAAGGCGTTGTTCTGCCGGGTCTGTTTATCCCCTCGCTGGAGCAAACCGGCTTAATTATTCCGGTGGGCAACTGGGCCATTGAAGCGGCATGTCGACAGCTGCATTTCTGGACTGAACAAGGGTTCAGCCAGTGGACGTTATCGCTCAACTTATCCCCCGTCCAGTTCGAGCAGCCGGACATTTTCCACATCGTATCGTCGATGCTGGAAAAATATAACTTGTCCCCGTCCAGGCTGATCCTTGAGGTCACGGAGAGCACCGCGCTGAAAAATCTCGATCGCAGCATTGAGTTGCTCAACGCTTTTAATCATGCGGGGATCACCGTCTCGATTGATGATTTTGGTACGGGCTACTCCAACCTGCTGATGCTGAGCGTGCTGCCGGCAAAAGAGCTCAAGATCGACAAAAGCTTTGTAACGTCGATGCTGGAAAATGAAAAAACCTACAAGCTGGTTGAAACCATTATGAGTATCGCCCGCACCATGGAGATGAACGTGGTGGCAGAAGGAATTGAAACGGAAGAACAGCAGGCGGTTCTCACCCGTCTCGGCTGCGACTACCTGCAGGGTTACCTCTTCTCACGCCCCTTACCTGCCGAACAGGTGCCGTGGTTGCTTCTGCAGATAAACTCAGAAAGGCAAATTATCCCCCTTAATAAAATTCAAACGGACGCCGCATTTATTTCACAAAAAAACCATGCCTGACGGGGTTTAGTAGAGTATGTTTCAAAGCAGAACACACGAGTCACGTCTGTCATGATTGTCAGGCGTATTAAGCCGATGAACAGGAAATGCCTATGTCGCAAAACGGTTTTGAAGCGCTGAACGTCATTAAAACACCCGTGTGGCTTATTTCACCCGTTTCGGAAGAGATCGTTTTTGCGAACGTGGTCGCAACGCAGCTTATGGGAGATAAGACGCTCGATCAGCTGCGTAAAGGCATCTATTCCGCGAATGCACAAGCTCTCCTGTCGATGTATGTACCTGAACTGAAAACCGAGCAGGAGATCGTCGAAATCTGGACAATAAGAAGCCGGGATGGGCTGGATACGCCGTTAAGCTGTCGTCTCTCGCTTGCCCGTTACGCCCCCTGGGGGGATGTGATTGTCTTCGAGGGGATCGCCCAACATATCCTCTCAGGACTGAAGGCCAGCCGCTCCGCAACCTACCGGCGAAAAAAACAGGGGTTTTACGCCCGTTTTTTTCAGACCAACAGCGCGCCGATGCTGTTAATCGATCCTGCCCGCGATGGTCAGATTGTTGATGCCAACCTGGCTGCGCTCAATTTTTACGGTTACTCGCATGATGGTATGTGCAGCAAGCATACCTGGGAAATCAATACCCTGGGGCGAGACGTGATGCCCATTATGACCGCGATTGCCGCGCTGCCCGGCGGCCATAAGCCGCTCAACTTTGTTCACCGCCTTGCCGATGGTTCCACCCGCCATGTTCAGACGTATGCCGGACCCATTGAGATCTACGGTGACAAGCTGATGCTGTGCATCATCCACGATATCACCGAGCAAAAAAGACTGGAGCAAGAGCTGGAACATGCCGCGTTACGTGACTCCATGACCGGGTTACTCAACCGACGCCAGTTCTACGCGATTACCGACGCCAACAATCTGAATAATCGACCTGCCCAACAGCAGTTTAGCCTGCTGCTGGTGGACACCGATCACTTCAAAAACATCAACGACCTGTTTGGTCATTTGAAGGGCGATGAGGTGCTTATTGCCCTCTCCCGAACGCTGGAAGCCTGTAGCCGGGAGAACGACATGGTGTTCCGCTGGGGGGGCGAAGAGTTCGTCATCCTGCTGCCGCATACCTCTCTCGACACCGCGTTGCAGATTGCCGAGTCGATCCGTGCAGCCGTTGCCCGCATTACGATTCCGGGCTTACCACGGTTTACCGTCAGCATTGGCGTCGCGCGACATAACCCGGGGGAGACGATTGATGAGCTGTTTAAGCGTGTAGACGATGCGCTGTATCGCGCTAAAAATGATGGGCGCAATAAAGTCCTTGCAGCATGAAACTGGAGTATACGGGAAAGCCCCGCTACAATGCCTGCCTCGAATAAATTAACGTCAGGTGGGTAAAATCTGCAATGGGCAAAACAGAAATAATACTCACCTTAATTATTTTGCTCCTTATTATATTTGGCTTCTGGTTTATTTTTAGCGGGGAAATCTGGTATCTCGTCGAGTTTCTCGAAAATAGTCTTTACCCGACCTTCGACGCCCCTTAACTCACGTTTAATATCGTGTTTCACCTACCGAATTTGTCAGGTATCTGCCAGCCTGACGGCCGCGTAAGATACGCGTCGTTATCCTCCAACTACGTTGATAACGAATCACTTATTCACTTGCTTATGTTGCCCGTGCTCTGACGGGCTTTTTTTATTTCCGGCATTTCAGCCACGCCAGGCTATATCTTAATCATCTTTAATGACAAGGGAGAGGAATGATGAGCAAGAAGATCCTGATGCTGGTGGGCGATTATGCCGAAGATTACGAAACCATGGTGCCTTTTCAGGCGTTGCAGATGGTTGGTCATCAGGTGGATGCCGTCTGCCCCGACAAACCGAAGGGCGACTACATCATAACGGCAATCCATGATTTCGACGGCGCCCAGACCTATAGCGAAAAACCCGGTCACCGCTTTACCCTCAACGCCGATTTTTCCGCCGTAAAGGAGCAGGACTACGACGCGCTGCTCATCCCCGGCGGGAGAGCGCCCGAGTATCTGCGGCTAAATGAGGATGTGTTAAAGCTGGTACAGGCGTTTGACGCCGCGCGCAAACCGATTGCGGCGGTGTGCCATGGCCCGCAGCTGCTCGCTGCCGCGGGCATCCTGAAAGGCCGTACCTGTAGCGCCTACCCGGCCTGTGCTCCTGAGGTCCGTCTCGCGGGGGGACACTACGCCTCGATCGGCATCGATCAGGCACATGTCGACGGCAATCTGGTGACGGCTCCCGCGTGGCCCGCCCATCCGCAGTGGCTGGCGAAGTTTAATGCGTTGTTAGAATAATACGTTCCGGTCTTATCGCTACCGAAAAGCACAGCGCGGTATCATCCATGGCAAAACTGGCGCTCACGTGCGCCAGTTCGCATTAACCATCAGTGCTTCTCAATATACATCGTCCGGCTATACGCCACGTCTTCCGGGTTATTAATCGGATACCCTTTCACCCACGGCTTAATCAGACGACCGTTGGTGTACTGGTAAATAGGCGCGATCGGCGCTTTCTCCATGAGGATTTTCTCCGCCATGTTGTAGTCCGTGTTACGCGCTTTCGCCGTGGTTTCGAGCGTCGCCTGGTGGATTATTTTATCGTAAGCCGGGTCGTTGAAACGCGAGATATTGCCGCTGTGGGTAGAGGTCAGCAGGGACAGGAAGGTCGAGGGCTCGTTGTAATCCCCCACCCATGACGCGCGGATCACATCAAAATTGCCGGTGTTGCGGCTGTCGATGTAGGTTTTCCACTCCTGGTTTTGCAGCTTGACATCCACACCGAGATTTTTCTTCCACATGGACGCCACCGCAATGGCGATTTTCTGGTGGTTTTCCGACGTGTTGTACAGCAGGTTCAGCTTCAGCGGACGCTGAGGGCCGTAGCCTGCGGCCTGGAGCAAGGTTTTGGCCTGAGCGTTCAGCTCCTGCTGGGACATCTGCTCGAACGGTGAAGGTTCAGGCGTGAAGCCCGCCGTCACGTCAGGGGTAAAATGCCAGGCCGGTTTCTCGCCGGTACCCAGTACCTTTTCCGCCATAATGCGGCGATCGATAGTCATACTCAGGGCAAGACGAACCCGGGCATCGGCCGTCGGCCCCTTTTGCGTGTTAAACGCGTAGTAATAGGTCCCGAGCTGAGGCGGCGTATACACCTGGCCAGGAATATCCTTCAGGAGCTTCTGATACATGTTTTTCGGGAACGATTCGGTAATATCGATATCCCCTGCCAGATAGCGTTTCGTGGCGGACGATTCCTGATTAATCGGAATAAAGGTCACTTTTTGCAGGACAGTTTTCGCATTGTCCCAGTAGTGGGTGTTCGGCACGACAACCAGTTTTTCATTCACCACGCGCGCGTTCAGAACGTAGGCCCCGTTACCGACCAGCGCTCCCGGACGCGTCCACTCTTTCCCGCTTTCAACATTGGCTTTTTGCACCGGATAGAAGGCGAAGTTTGCCGTTAGGTTGCTAAACCACGGTAGCGGTTTATCCAGCTGGACGCGCAACGTTCTGGCATCCACCGCCGTCACGCCCAGGGTATCTGGCGCCGCTTTACCATCAATAATGGCCTGCGCGTTGCTGATGCCTGCCAGCGCCGCAAACCAGGCAAACGGAGAGGTCGTTTTCGGATCAACCAGACGCTGCCAGCTGTAGACAAAATCCTGCGCGGTAACCGGCGTACCGTCAGACCATTTTGCGTTATCGCGCAGGGTGAACGTCCAGATTCGGTTATCGTTGCTCTGCCAGCGCGTCGCCACGCCCGGAGTCAGTTCCCCTTTCTCATTCTGATTTACCAGCCCTTCGAAAAGATCGCGAATCACCTGAATCTCTGGCAACCCCACCGCTTTTGCGGGATCGAGCGAAGCCGGTTCGTCTTTAATGTGTCTGACCAGCTCCTGTTTTTGCGCCAGCACCGTGCCCTGTGGCACATCAGCAGCGTATGAGAGTGAAGAGAGTCCGCACAGGCACAGTGCGGCAAAAAGACGCGAAACAGGATGCTTCATAAGATCCCCTTTAAAAAATTCAGGTAAAAAGCAGATGCGTAATTATTTGTTTCGACAGTAAGAAATGCAAACAACTTACGCCTGAATAGTGATTTAAGGCAATTCTCAGCCGTTAAGGAAACTATTTGATTAACAGCGGCTTTTGCACAACACTGCCTGTAGAGACTTCGTTATCAGGATATCGTATGGCAACCACCCGACCCCGCGCGGAACGCGGCGCCTTCCCTCCGGGCGCTGAACAATATGGCCGCTCATTTTTAGGCGCATCGCTGATCTGGTTCCCGGCCCCCGATGCCGATCGCGACAGCGGTTTGGTTATTGCCGGCACGCACGGAGATGAGAACTCGTCTGTCGTCACGCTCTCGTGCGCGCTGCGGACGCTGACCCCGGCATTGCGACGTCACCACGTGATTCTTGCCGTGAATCCGGACGGCTGTCAGCTTGGATTACGGGCGAATGCGCGAGGAATCGACCTGAACCGTAATTTCCCTGCGGCAAACTGGCGCGCAGGGGAAACGGTATATCGCTGGAACAGCTCCGCCGAGGAGCGGGACGTGGTGCTGCTCACGGGCGATAACCCCGGCTCGGAGCCGGAAACGCAGGCGCTGTGCCAGCTTATCCATAAGATCCACCCCGCCTGGGTTGTCTCCTTTCACGATCCGCTGGCCTGTATTGAAGATCCGCGCCACTCTGACCTGGGCGCGTGGCTGGCCCAGGCGTTCGCCCTCCCGCTCGTCACCAGCGTGGGCTATGAGACACCCGGTTCATTCGGCAGCTGGTGCGCCGACTTGAGCCTGCCCTGCATCACCGCTGAGTTCCCGGCGATCTCCTCCGACGAAGCCAGCGAAAAATACTTAAAGGCTATGATGGATCTTTTGCGCTGGCAGCCTCAGAGGTGAAGTACGCCGCTGGTAAAATTAAGCGCCGGTGAAACGTCAACGGCCAGCCACGTCGGGCCATCCAGATCGGCGAAACGGACCTGATTGACCAGCGGCAGCGCCGCACCGATCGCCCGCGAGGTGCAAAGCATGCATCCCAGCATCAGGGCGAACCCCTGCGCCCGGGCGTCCGCCGCCAGGGCCAGGGCTTCAGTCAGTCCGCCAGTCTTGTCGAGTTTGATATTGACCATGTCATAGCTGCCCTTAAGCGCGCTCAAATTCTCACGGGTATGACAGCTTTCATCCGCACAGACGGGCAACGGATGGATAAAATTCTTCAGCGCCGCATCCTCTTTTGCCGGCAGAGGCTGCTCCAGCATCGCCACGCCCAGATCGGCCAGCAGCTGGCATCGCGCGGCCAGCCCTTCGGGATGCCACGACTCGTTGGCGTCAACAATGAGCGTGGCTGACGGCACCGCCGAGCGAATGGCGACCATCCTCTCGCTGATCAGACGATCGTCGAGCTTCACTTTTAACAGCGTGGCCCCGGCGTCATAGAGCGCTTTCGCACTGGCGGCCATCTGCTCGGGCTCCCCAATCACGACCGTTTGCGCGGTCACGACGGACTCCGGCACGACCACGCCCAGCAATGACGTCAGCGATTTTTGCTGCTTAGCGGCTTCAAGGCTCCAGAGCGCACAGTCGATGGCGTTGCGCGCCGCCCCGGCGGATAAACGCTGCTGTAACGCGTCACGCGTGAGGCCTTTTTGCAGGTCAGGTACCAGGGTCATGATCTGCGCCATCACGGATGCCAGACTTTCCCCATAGCGCGGGTAAGGCGTACATTCCCCGACGCCTTTAAACCCCTCTTCTTCGATTTCAACCACGACCACGCTGGCTTCACTTCGGCTGCCGCGAGAGATCACAAACGGGGTATGCAATGGCCAGGCTTCTTCATAGACCTTAACGCTTCTCATCACTGACTCCTTGCGGCCCGGAAAGGCGAAAAATTTGGTTTGCCGTGTTATCTGCTGATGGCATACACTAGCCACGACGTTAACTATATGTAAACAGGAAGATATCTATGTCACAACTCGTTCATTTCCAGGGCAACCCGGTTGCTGTAGCAGGTTCCATTCCGCAGGCTGGCAGCAAAGCGCAGGCTTTTACTCTGGTGGCTAAAGATCTGTCTGACGTCACACTGGCTCAGTTTGCGGGCAAACGCAAAGTACTGAACATTTTCCCAAGCATTGATACCGGCGTTTGTGCCGCATCCGTGCGTAAATTCAACCAGCTGGCGACTGAAATGGACAACACCGTGGTGCTGTGCATTTCCGCTGACCTGCCGTTTGCCCAGTCCCGATTCTGCGGTGCCGAAGGCCTGAGCAACGTTATCACCCTTTCCACCCTGCGCAGCGCTGATTTCCTCGAGAACTACGGCGTCAGCATCGCGGAAGGCCCACTGAAGGGTCTGGCAGCACGTGCTGTACTGGTTCTTGATGAAAACGACACTGTCGTTTTCAGCGAACTGGTTAACGAAATCACCACCGAGCCGGACTACACTGCCGCGCTGGACGTGCTGAAAGCATAATAAGTCCTTAGCATTCTATACAACTTATTCTCAACCTCGCCACGGCGGGGTTTTTTATTAGAAAATAGCTGAATCGTTAAAGCCAAAATATTCATCGATCACAAAAATCATGCAATAAAGGCAGCAACACGTAACTTCCGCGTGATCATTAACGCATTCTAATTGTTAAAATCACCTAATTTTAACCTCAGTGAAGCCCATCACATTTCCCTTTTTGTCTAAACATTAGATTTGCTTACGAAAGTAAATAATCGTTTCAGCAAAAAGGATAAAATATGAAGATCAAATTCGCTTTTACGCTCCTGGCGGTCCTGGTTTCTGGCCATGCCGCGGCTAAAACCTGGGTGCTGACAAGTGCTGAAAGCAGCGTAGAGAAAGGAAACTGGAAGATTTCCAGTGATGAGCTGAAAGTTAAAGATCAGACGTTCAGCATTGAGCAAAAAGTCTTGCATGGCGGCAAGCAGGAAGGCAGTAAAGTCATCATTATTAGCAGTAAAGATGGCCTGACGATTACGCTGAGCCCGACCCGCGGCATGAACCTTCTGCACGTTGAAGGGTTTGGCACCCGACTGGGATGGAATTCACCCGTCAAAGAGGTCGTCAATCCTGCCTATATCAATCTTGAAAGCCGAAACGGTCTCGGCTGGCTGGATGGTTTCAACGAGATGATGGTGCGCTGTGGCTACGAGTGGACAGGTCACCCTGTCACGGCGGACAGGCAAATTTACACCCTTCACGGCAGAGCCGGGAATACACCGGTATCACAGGTGGAAGTTGAGGTGGCGGATGCCGCCCCGCATGAGATCCGCGTTCGGGGTTTGATCAAAGAGAGCACGTTCAAAAAAGCGGATCTGCAGACCATGACCGAACTGCGCTACGTTCCCGGAACCAACCAGTTCAGCCTGCATGATGTTCTCACTAACCATGCCGATTATCCTCACGATTACCAAATTATCTATCACAGCAACTTCGGGACGCCGATCCTCGAAGAAGGCGCACGTTTCCTTGCGCCAGCGGCGAGCGTAAGCCCATTCAATGACTACGCCAAAGCGGGCGTTAACGACTGGCAAACCTATGCCGGGCCGACAAAAGGCTTTGATGAGATGGTCTTTAACATTCAGCCGCTCGCCGACAACAACCACGAAACGCTCGCGGCGGTGGTCAATAAAGCCGGCGATAAAGGCGCATCAATCCAGTTTGATACGCGCCAGCTGCCCGTGCTGACCTTGTGGAAAAACACCGATACGCTGAAGCAGGGTTATGTCACGGGCATCGAACCGGGCACCAGCTACGCCTACCCCGTGACGATTGAACGCCAACAGAAGCGGGTTAAGCAGCTGCAGCCTGGCGCCAGCGCGCAGTTTGATCTGACCTATACCCTGCTCCACAGCCCGCAGCAGGTGAAAGAGGTTGAAAGCAGGATTGCGTCGATTCAGGGCGAGACAAAAACAGACATCGTTAACACGCCGCTGGCGAAGGAATAAATCTAAAGTGAAAAGTAAAAAGCCTCTTTGCAGAGGCTTTTTTGTTATTCGTCACCTTTCTTATGATTCAAACCATACTCACGTAGCTTATTGGCGATTGCGGTGTGCGAGACGCCCAGGCGTTTTGCCAGTTTGCGGGTGCTGGGATAGCTGCGGTACAGCTGCGTCAGCACAGAACGCTCGAAACGGCTGGTGATGTCATCAAGTGACCCTTCCATCGCCTCTTCCCCTACCGATACCGTTCCGGCGTCGTAATCCGGCAACAGGATATCCTGCGGGCGCAGCTCATACCCTTCAAGCTGGGTCAGCGCACGATATACGGCGTTTTTGAGCTGACGAATGTTCCCCGGCCAGCCGTAGCGCATAAGCACCGTGCCAAGATCGGCTGACAGCTTCGGACGAGGAACCCCCTGCTCATCGGCAAAGCGGGCGACGAACAGCTCCGTAAGCGGCATGATGTCCTGCGGACAATCGCGCAGCGGCGGAATGTTCAGCGTCAGGACGTTAAGGCGGTAATAGAGATCCTCACGGAAGATCCCCTTTTGCACCAGTTCCACCAGGTTCTTCTGGGTGGCGCAAATGACGCGCACGTCCACATGCACCTCGTGATCCTCACCGACGCGGCGGAACGTGCCGTCGTTCAGGAAACGCAGCAGCTTAGCCTGCATACGCGGCGACATTTCGCCGATCTCGTCCAGCAGCACGGAGCCGCCGTTAGCCTGCTCGAAGAACCCTTTCTTGCCCTCCGGCGCGTGACCAAACAGCTCGCTTTCAACGGCATCTTCCGGAATCGAGGCGCAGTTAAGTGCCAGATAAGGCTTAGCCGCACGCGGGCTCGCCAGATGCACGGCGTGAGCCAGCAGGTCTTTCCCGGTGCCGGTATCGCCGGTAATCAGCAGCGGCGCGGTCAGGCTTGCGAGCTTACGCGCCTGATCAACCACATGGCGCATTTTCGGGCTGACGGCAATAATCTGGCTGAACGCGCCAACATCCTGACTGGAGAGGTTTTGCAGCTGACGACCCATGCGTAGCGTCGAGCGCAGCATGATCACCGCCCCGGTCAACACGCGGGTATTCCCTTCCCCTTTCAGATAGACCGGCGTGATCTCCATCAGGAAATTCTGCCCGTTAATCACCACATGCTCGCTGTGCGTGTTCTGCGGATTGCTGTCCAGCCAGCGCTGGAAGTTAAAACCGGGGATCAGCTGCGCGGCGTTATGATTGCTCAGCTTCTCCTGGCTCTGCGCGAAAAGCTGGCAGCTCGCGTGGTTAACGCGCTCAACTTTGCTTTTCAAATCCAGGGAGAGGAACGGTTCAGGCATGGCTTCCAGCAGCGCGCTCAGCGCCAGGTGCTCACGCTCGGACGGCATCCAGGGAATGGTGCGTACATCCGTAACGCCAGCGATACGGCGGATTTCCGCCATCAGGCTGCTGAAGGTATTAAATTCAATTTCGGCAAAATTGAGGTAAATTCGCCCGACAGGATCGATCTCAATGCCACGTAAATCAATGCTACGTAAAACAAGAAGATCGAGTAATTCGCGGGTCAGACCGAGACGGTCTTCACAGAAGACTTCAAGACGCATGGGAAATTCACCGTTTTAAGCCAATAACAGTAAAATGATATGTCAGAACACGGTGATCGGGAAGATGGCTGTCAACAAATATTGACAGCCAGCACGATTAGTGAACAAAACCTCACGGCGAAGGTTTTTTATTGAGCGTCTCTTTGAGCTGGCCGATCAGTTCACGCCTGAAATCCCCCAGTCGGGGCTTATCGCCGTCAATCCAGGGCAGCGGACGGCAGACTTCCATCGCTTTAATCCCCAGGCGTGCGGTTAATAATCCCGCACCGATGCCCTGAGCCGCACGGGCAGAAAGACGCGCCGCCAGATCCTGCGACATCCAGTCCATGCCCACTTCGCGCACCAGCTCACTCGCCCCGGCAAACGCAATATTGAGCAGGACCAGCTTAAACAGTCTGATCCGACTGTAGTAACCCAGCTCTATGCCGTAAAGGTTCGCAATACGGTTGATCAGGCGCAGGTTACGCCAGGCGATAAAAGCCATATCGACCAGCGCCAGCGGGCTAACGGCAATCATCAATGTGGATTCCGCCGCAGAACGGCTGATTTCGCGCCGCGCCTGAGCATCCAGCACCGGCTGTACCATGTGGGAATAGAGCGTCACCACTTCCCGGTCATTCTGAGTCTCATGGATGGCGGCATACCAGCGCTGAAGCGCCGGATGCGACTGATCGATTCCGGCCTGGCTGGCCAGCTTTTCACAGAACGCGCGCCCTTTCCCGGTGCCGTGACTGTGGAGCAGATCCCGCGCTTCATCACGCTCGTGCGCGCGCTGTCGCAGACGCCAGAGTCGACACCATTCGGTGGCAACCGACCCGACGCCAGCCCCCACAATCAGCGCGCCTGCGGCACATCCGCCCAGCGCGACCCAGTCCTGCGTGTGCCAGGCATTCATCGTCCACTGCACGCCCTGACCCACCACGCTTACGCCAAACAGCGCCAGACCGGCGGTGACCATCCTGCGCCACAGGCTGCGTTTTGGACGCAGCGCGGCGTCCACGACCGCCTCCGCCGGACCATCCTCAACAACCGGGTCGTCCTGCAGCGCCGGGGCAAAGTTATCGGCCGGGGTACCGCTGAACGTCTGCGCCGTTTTGAACGCCTCCTGAGGGTTCTGCTCAAGCGTTCCGGTAAAGTCAATGCGCGGTTTTAACGGTTCCGTCATCGCAATTTATCTCCAATCAAAAACTCCAGCGCCGCATCCAGACGGATGTGCGGTAAAGGCCTGTCGACGCTCATGGCCTGCGGGCGGAAGGCTTCAAACTGAAAGCCCTGTTTCTGCCAGAAGGCCTGGCCCGGCAGCCGCGCAGGCACTTCGCCTGGGTAGACAGTAAGCGGTTCACCGTCGCTGAGCCGGTTCCCGCGTAATGCCGGTATTTTCTCGCCGTTAAGGTCAATTAGCCCGCTTTGCGTCGCCTGCACGGACGCGAGCCCAAGGCAATCCATGCCGATCCCTTCGAAGGCGGCGTTTTGCCAGGCGTCCTGTACCAGCTGCTGTAGCAGCGACACCATATTGGCATGCTGGTCGACGGTGACGTGATCGGCTTTTGTGGCCGCAAAGAGCAGTTTGTCGATCACCGGTGAGAAAAGACGGCGGAACAGCGTCCGCTGCCCGTAGTGAAAACTTTGCATCAGCTGCGTCAGGGCAAGGCGCATGTCGTTGAATGCCTGTGGCCCGCTGTTGAGCGGCTGCAGACAATCCACCAGCACAATCTGGCGGTCAAATCGTAAAAAGTGGTTCTTATAGAATCCCTTGACCACCTTCTCACAGTAGTAATGGTAACGCTCGCGCAGCATACCGGCGTTAGTATGCTTATCCGCCTGCGCCAGCGTCGACTCGCCAACCCCATCCACATCCGGCCAGGGGAAAAACTGAAGCGCAGGCGCGCCCGCTAAATCACCCGGCAGAACAAAGCGCCCCGGCTGAATGAAGTGTAACCCTTCCTGTTTACACTGGTGTAAATACGCCGTCCAGGCGTCGGCAATGGCCGCCAGACGGTTTTCATCTGCTGGGGCAAGCGGGTCCAGCCCTTCGCACAGCTGTCGCCATTTGGCCGACCACCCGGCGCGTTGCCCCTGCAGCAATCCCGTCATCTGGCGTGACCAGCTGAGGTAATCCTGCGCCAGCATCGGCAGGTCGAGCAGCCATTCGCCGGGGTAATCGACGATTTCAAGATATAGCGTGGAGGTATCCTTGAAATGGCGCATCAGGGATTCATTCGAGCGGAAACGCAGCGCAAGACGAATTTCACTGACCCCTCGCGTCGGCGTCGGCCACGCGGGCGGGTCGCCATAAAGCTGTGCCAGCCCTTCGTCATAGGTAAAACGGGGAATGCCAAAATCACGCTGTGGAACGCGCTTAACGCCCAGCAGACGCTCTTCCCGCACCGCGCCAAGCAACGGCAGACGCGCCCCGGCGTGCAGGTTCAGGAGCTGGTTCACCATCGCGGTGATAAACGCCGTCTTACCGCTTCGGCTCAACCCCGTCACCGCCAGTCGAAGATGACGGTCAACGCCGCGGTTTACCAGTGAATTGATTTCGTTTTTAAGTCGCTTCATCGCCGTCCTTCGTTGCCTGGAAGCCTTGAATGCATGGCTTCAGAATACAATAAATGGGGGCAGATCGTTGATTATCAATTCTTATTTATTGCTATTGCCGTTTTTTCTCCAGTAAGATGAACGCCATTGCTGTCAGTCCTGAGTGAGTAAGGTGTATGTCACCCACCATTTATGATATCGCACGGGTTGCGGGCGTATCGAAATCAACCGTTTCCCGCGTTCTGAATAAACAAACGAATATTTCTCCTGAAGCGCGTGACAAAGTGCTGAAGGCGATTGACGAATTAAATTATCAGCCCAACAAACTGGCCCGTGCCCTGACCTCTTCAGGATTCGATGCCATTATGGTTATTTCGACCCGTTCAACCAAAACCACTGCCGGCAATCCTTTTTTCTCCGATGTTCTTCATGCCATTACGGCAAAAGCGGAAGAAGAAGGATTCGATGTTATTTTACAAACCTCAAAAAGCAGTGAAGACGATCTCCTGAAATGCGTGAGTAAAATAAAACAGAAGATGATCAAAGGGATCATCATGCTGAGCTCACCCGCAAATGAATCCTTTTTCACCACGCTGGACGCGTATGGCGTACCGGTAGTGGTTATCGGCAAAGTGGAAGGTGAGTATCAGAATATTTATTCCGTCGACACGGATAATTTTCATGACAGCGCCACGCTGACGGAAACCTTTATCAAAAACGGCCGCCGGAAAATTGCCTGCCTGCATGCGCCGCTTGAATATCATGTTTCGATCGATCGCCTGGCGGGTTATAAAGCCAGTCTGGAAAAGCACCATATTGCGATTAACCCGGACTGGATCATGGATGGTGGTTATACCCATGAGAGTGCGCTTAAGGCGGCTCTGGAACTGCTCTCTTCACCCACGCCGCCTGATGCCGTATTTGCTACCGACAGCATGAAGTTACTCGGCCTTTATCGCGCGGCGGACGAGTTAAATCTGATGATACCGGAACAGGTGGTGATAGCCGGATACAGTGACCCGATGCTGTCTCTCATTTTAACGCCCGCACCTGGCGGCTTTGATATCCCGACCCGCAAACTGGGGGAAGAGAGCTGCGATCTTCTCTTCAGGCGTATCGCGGGTCATCCCGCCCCGCAAAAAGTGCTTGTTGATACGCATTTTTTACTGGCGGCCTCGCTGCGCTAAAACCAGGGGCGGTTAGCCCCTGGAGGACCCACGGTCAGAATGCGTAATTTACCCCAACGCCCGCATAGTGGAAGCGGTCGTTTTTACCCTCGTCATGGTTTTCCCATTCGTAGGCGTATTCAAGCGTCATGGATAAACCGTTGTTGAAGTCATAGGCGTACTGCATACCCAGACGGTTGAAATCATGTCCTTCACGCTCAGGATCGTCCTGCCAGTCCCAGTTCGACCAGCGATCGAGCCCCAGTCGGGTGTAAGGCGTTAAGGTCGTCTGACCCAATGAAATAGGCAGGTAGGCGCGAATTTCCTGAGTGGAGAACTCGCCGTTATTACGTGAACCGTCCATATTGAAACCGCGCTCTAAATAGTAATTCACTTTAGCGGCAAAGGTGTCGTTAATGGTCCAGGTAAAGCCCGTTTCGGTTTCGACGCGGCTGTCTGAATAGCCTGTTTTTTCCAGATCGTTGGCAAACTGGTACATGGCAAACCAGCCGCCGAAACGCCAGTCGTCGGTTAATTTAATATCCCAGTCCGGCTGAATTTTGTAGCGCTGCATATTTGCGCTGCCGTCTCTGGCGCCGTGTTCATCCTTAAAGTGATAGCCATAATTACGGAAACCACCGGTCAGACCGAACGTGAAATCATCGGTACCAATAAAACGATAGCGTAATTCAAATTCCGGGCGGTCGAAATAGGTCCCACGGGTCATGCTGCTATAATCAACCGGTCCTTCCTGATACATCGCCAGCGAAATAGTCCAGGCATCCCAGGTCGCATTAAACCACACGGAGGGTTCATATAATCCGTCTTTATCTTCTCCCTGGCCTTCGACGTTTTCAATTTCATACATCGCGCCAATATTAAATTCCCATTGTTTAGCCGTTTCTGTTGCATGTGCGCAGCTCACCCCTGCGCACAGCACGAGCGCAGCACTTTTTAGTAGAGTACTCATAAAATATTCCCTTTATAATTAACAAACAAAAAACCGGAAATTTGCATTTCCGGCAAACACCTTTCTTATCTAATAGCCGCTTCGGTATCGGCGTCGAAGAAATGGCACTTATTCATATCGAACTGGATACCGATATTATCCCCTGCGGCATAATCATTCGCTGCTCCCGCGCGAACCACCAGCTCATGGCCGCCAACGGTGGCGTAGAGCATGAACTCCGCACCGGTCAGTTCGGCTACGCTGACTTTCGCCGCGATATTTTCACCGCTACTCTGCTGGGTGAGAATATCTTCCGGGCGGATCCCAAAGACCACAGCTTTACGCTGATATCCAGCGGCTCGCAGTGCAGCGAGCTTATCTTCCGGAATCGCCAGGCGCAGCGTTTCCGTGACGAAATAGCGGTCGTCGATGGCACCACGGACAAAGTTCATGGCTGGCGAGCCAATGAACCCCGCAACAAACATGTTTGCCGGCTCGTTGTATACCTGCTTCGGTGCACCGACCTGCTGAATAATGCCGTCTTTTAAGATCACAATGCGGGTCGCCATCGTCATGGCTTCCGTCTGATCGTGGGTCACGTAAATCATCGTGGTATTGAGCTTCTGGTGAAGCTTGCTGATTTCAGCCCGCATCTGCACGCGGAGCTTGGCATCGAGGTTGGAGAGCGGTTCATCCATCAGGAACACGCCCGCTTCCCGCACTATCGCCCTGCCCAACGCCACGCGCTGACGCTGGCCGCCGGACAGCGCGCCGGGTTTACGCTTGAGGTACTCCCGTAAGCCGAGGATCTGTGCGGCCCAGTTGACGCGCTCTTCGATAACCGCCGGAGCGATTTTCTGCATCTTCAGGCCAAACGCCATGTTGTCGTAGACCGTCATATGCGGGTAAAGCGCATAGTTCTGGAACACCATAGCGATGTCGCGTGACTTGGCGGGCACATCGTTCATACAAACGCCGTCGATCACCAGTTCACCGGCGGAAATCTCCTCCAGCCCGGCAATCATGCGCAGCGTCGTCGATTTACCGCAGCCGGACGGGCCGACAAAAACGATAAACTCCTTGTCCTCGATTTCGAGGTTAAAATCCTTCACCACGTGGACCTGGTTATCGTAAATTTTCTGAATATGTTTCAGTGACAGTTGTGCCATTTTTAATTCCTTATCAATACGCCCGGGAGGCCCAGAAATCGGTCAGGCATTTCCAGGTCAGTTCCTGCGTCGAATGAAGCTGTAGTCCCGCATGGGCCAGGCCTGAGCCAATCCCGACCGACAGCATGCCCGCCGCGTTGATCGCCGCCACGCCCGCGGGCGCATCTTCGACCCCTATGGCCGCCTCGGGGCGGACGTTCAGGCCAGCACACGCGGCGAGGAAGATCTCCGGGTCCGGTTTTGAACAGACGATGCGGGAGGCATCAGCGCAAAAATCAAAGGCGCGATGAATACCCAGGGCATGCAGTATTCCAGGAGCGTTGAGGGAAACGGAGGCGAGCCCAATTTTGACCTTCGCCGCCCGAATGTCCGCCAGCACCTCCCGGATGCCCGGCAGCAGTGACGCCTCGGTCAACGACGACAGCGATGCGACGTAGAGCGCATTTTTCTTCCCCGCCAACGCCAGGCATTGTTTGTCGTCAAACGCCCCCTCTTTCCCACCGTGTCGCAGGATCCGCTGCAGGGATTCCATGCGGCTAATTCCCTTCAGCTCCTCGTTGAACACCTCATCGATGGTGATGCCGATCTCCTGCGCGACCGAACGCCAGGCGAGAAAGTGCAGATGTGCGGTATCGGTGATGACCCCATCAAGATCGAATACAACAGCTTCAGGCTTCATGGCTGGCCTCTGTGGTAGCGGTCCCATTAAAAGACGTAAGAAATTCCCTACGGGACACTGCCTGCCGCTCCGATACGCATACCGTTTTTCCCCACAGGGTTAACGTGACGGGCGCGGTGGTCTCGATGGTTAAAACGTCATTTTCAAACGTGAAGTGCAGGCGAGCGTTCTGCCAGCGCAGCGGGAAGGCAAGTTTTCGCCAGTGAGCGGGTAGCTTCGGCGCAAGGTGCAGCTCGCCCTCAACAATCTGCATGCCGGCAAACCCCTGAATAACGCCGGACCAGATTGCCCCCGTGGCAGCGGCATGAATGCCGTCATCGCTGCTGTGCGGATCGTCGCCCAGATCGATAGCCACGCCAGCGCGCCAGAAGGCGTAGGCCCCTTCCGTATCGCCACAGCGGGCGGCCACAATGCCGTGAATAGCCTTGCTCAGCGAAGAGTCATGGATCGTACGTGGCTCGTAAAACGCCAGGTTGGCCGCGCACTGGGCGGGGGTAAATTTCTCCGGCAACAGGTAGTTAAGCATCACCACGTCAGCCTGCTTGAGGATCTGCATCTCGTTAACTTCCGCGCGGGAGTAATCCAGCAGGATGGTCTGCTTACCCGCTTTGGCTTTATAGCGGCTTAAATCGATCGCCGGTTTCGCCATGAACGAATCGTCCTGCGGGATAACGCCCCCGGCGTCGGCTTCCGGCAGCCACAAGCGGGCCAGGAAGGTGGTCGCCTTCTCCATGAAGCAGGCATCTTCACGCTCAAACAACGACATAAACCGACATGCGCTGGCCACGTTGTACCAGGCCAGATAGTTGGTGTAGGCGTTGTTATTCACATGTTCGGTGTATTCGTCCGGCCCAATCACATCATGAATTTCCAGGCGCCCGTTAATCTCCGTAGCGCGGCCCATCCAGAACGTTGCCGTCTCCACCAGCAGAGTCAGCCCTTCATTGCGCATAAACGCGTCATCACGCGTGGCCTGCCAGTAGGCCACAACGGCCCAGGCAATGTCCGCCACGATGTGGTGTTCGGCCAGGGCGGAGGCCACTTTCTGCCGCATGCCCGTACGGATGTTGATGGCTGCAAACTCCGGCGTCTCCTCTTTGCCGCTTGCGGCGCTCTCCCACGGGAACAGCGCGCCCGGCCAGCCGTTGCGGCGGGCTTTTTCCCGGGCCCCGGCCAGGTTCAGCCAGCGATAGCGCAGCAGACTGCGGGCCACCTGCGGACGGGTGAAAAGATGGAAAGGCAGCATGAATATTTCGGTGTCCCAGAAGACGTGGCCTTTATACCCCTCACCGGTCAATCCCTTAGCGGCAATGCTGCTCCGCTCATCATGGGCTGGCGTCATGGTGGTCAGGTGCCAGACGGCATAGTCCAGCGCCATCTGATCGTCAGGGGCTGCAGAAGCCACTTCCACCCGGGCATCACGCCATACGTCTTCCCATGCACAGGCTGAACTCTCCAGCAGCGAGGCATATCCCCTTGCCGCACAAACCTTGAGATCCGCCAGCACGCCGCGCGCAAAAGATTCCTGCGACAGGGCTTTATCGCTGCGATGGGCCACCCAGACCAACTTATCCAGCGTGACAGTGTCACCCTGCGGTATCGTCAGGGAATAGTGAGCAGAGAGCCGACGATTTTTAGCGGTAAAGCAGCTTTCGCTGTCTGCTGATAGCTGACAAAAAGCCGAGATAATAACGTCAGCGGCCCGGTCCTGCGTTTCATACACACCCTGCATATAGTGCTGGTCGAATACCCTGACTGAAATTTCATCCAGATGCTGACGGCCCGTATTGGTTTGTGTGGCATCAATACCGGTTTTCATCACCACCTGCGAGGCTGCGTCAAGCGGGGTGATCGCAAGCTGCATGGCCACAAGCGGCAGCTGATCCAGAGAGACAAAACGACGACTCTCCAGGCGATAGCGCTTTCCGTTGGGCGAGCGCCAGACAACGCGGCGATGCAGCTCGCCGTTGGCAAATGCCAGCTCGCGCTGCCACTCAAGAATGTCCCCGGACAGAAGGGTAAAATTCACCCCGTCCAGCTCAACCTCGATACCGGTGATATCGGGCAAATTGATCAGCTCAGTGGTCTCATTACGTCCCGCCTGGTGATACAAACCCGCAAGATACATCCCTCGGGTTTGCTGGGTGTAATCTTCTTCATGCGCAGCGCGAATGCCCATGTAGCCGTTACCGCATGCCATAATGGACGCGTACTTATTCAGACTGTGCGGACAAAAGCCCGGATCGGTTAATACAGACACGCTCAGCATAATGTTACGCTTTCTCCTGTTTCTGCCGACTGATAAAGCGCCGCGACAAGCTGCTGAATCACCAGCCCCTGTTCAGCATCTGCAATCATTACGGGCTCTCCCTGCACGTGGCGGACAAAGGCCTCCATGCTGCGTAAATGGCGCTGATCGTCAGCCTCTTCACGCTGAATCAGGGTCTGTAACGCCCCGGCGTCATCCTGATAAATATGTGCCGGGAAAAGCGTCGCCCCCGCTTTTTCACCGCAAAACGCGACATTCATGATCGACTGCTCGCGGATATTCAGCGCAAACGAGGTGTCCAGACGCAAAATGCCGCCGTTGCACAATTCGATGGTGCCAAACAGGGCATCTTCCACCGTAAACTGAGCAGGATCCCACTCGCCAAACTGGCCGCTGCTTTTCCGGGTTCCCAGCCTCTGGAAACCGTGCGCCGTGACCCTTTTCACCGCCGGGAAACCCAGTACGTACATCGCGGCATCCAGCATGTGAATGCCAATGTCAATCAGCGGCCCACCGCCCTGCAGCGCTTTATTGGTGAAGACGCCCCAGCCCGGCACGCCGCAGCGCCGCAGCGCCTGCGCCGAGGTGAAGTAGATTTCGCCCAGCGTTCCGTTCATCACGGCCTCGCGCAGCAGCTGCGTATCGAGCGCAAAGCGGTGATGGAAGTCATATGCCAGCACTTTGCCCGCCTTGCGGGCAGCGATCCGCATCTCGTCGGCCTCTTGCGGCGTCATGGCAGGCGGTTTTTCGCACATCACATGACAGCCGGCCTCCAGCGCTGCCATCACATGCTCAAAATGGAATCGGTTTGGCGAACAAACGCTCACCACGTCCGGCTTAACCGCCTCCAGCATGGCGCACGCGTCCTGCCACGCCGACGGTATGGCATGGCGCTCCGCAAAAGCCTGTGCCTGTTCGAGGCGGCTGTCCATGACAGCCACCATCTGAACATCACTGCGCGTGGCGTAATACGAGGCATGCACTTTGTCCGCAACCTGCCCGGCGCCAATGATGGCGACGCGCAGTGGCGACGTTGTTGAAGCACTCATCACGCTCGTCATCCTTAGCATTCGCGTAAATAAGTGAGTGAATCCCGGTAAGCCTGAGCGGGGTCCTCAGCGCGTACGCGGCACTCGTATACCACATAGCCCTGGTAATTATCCGCACGCAGCTGATTGAACAGGCTGGCAAAATCGAGGCTACCGCTTCCCGGCTGATAACGGTGATTATCGGCGATGTGCACATGGCCCAGCAGATCGCGGTGCTGATGCAGCGCCTCCGTCAGCGAATCTTCTTCAATGTTCATATGATAGAAATCGCCGATGATCTGCACGTGCTTGAGGCCGTTCTCTTCGATATAGCGTCGTGCGTCAGCCAGGGTGTTGATCATGTGATCCTGATAGCGGTTCAGCGGCTCCAGGTAGACGGTGGTTCCGGTGCGCGCGGCCACCTCATCCAGCCAGCGCAGCGACGCACTCACCGCTTTGCGGTCGCCTTCCAGGCTGCGTGGAGAGGTCATCGGCGGCAAACGGAAGGTAAACATTCCCCAGGCTGCAGGCACGATAATGCCCTTGCCGCCCACTTCGGCCAGGGCTTCCAGAATGCGTTCAATCTGCGCTAAACCGTTCAGACGACGCTCTTCGATAAAGTCACCAATCCAGCCATCGTATCCGCCGCAGGCGGTCGTGACCGGCAGGCCGGTGGCCTTAATCGCCGCTTTCACCTCGGCGAGATTTTCCACCAGCAGCTTGCCGTCAATCTCATAGCCATCAAAACCCATCGCCTTGATGTACTCGAATTTTTCCAGGATGTTGGACGGGAAAAAGGCCTGATTTTGTGTTGCGATTTTCATGAGTTGCTTTCCTTAGCTTAAAAAGTGACGCCCATTTTGATGCTCAGTTCCGGATGCTGATCCACATATTTCATGTAGCTTTCAGCGCTGGTGGTAAAGGTCACAACCGGGTCGATCAGATCTTCACAATTCAGATAACCGTTCATCAGCAGTTCCCAGCAGGTCTCTTCAATACGCTTGCGGCTCCAGCGCGGGTAATCCGGGTTTGGCTCACTGCAGGCGCGGGAGAAGACAATCTTCGCGTTGTTGAAATGCGCTTCACGCCCCAGGTTAAAGCCTGCTGAGAACGGTTTAGCGAACGCAACGTAGGAGATGGTGCCGCCGTAGGCGAGGCCGCGCAGCGCGGACTGCAGCGCATCGGCAAAGCCGCTGGTCTCGATGATCACGTCCGCGCCCTGCTTCCCAGTCAGCTTTTTAATTTCCAGACCAACGTCTGTGCCGATTGGGTTCAGGCAGTGGTCCGCACCGTGACGACGGGCGATCTCGCAGCGGTGTTCGATCGGATCAACGCCGATAACAACTGACGCGCCCGCTTTTTTCGCCAGCTGAATCGCAATCTGTCCGATGGCTCCCAGGCCGACCACGACAACAAAGTCGCCCACGCGGACGTTGGCATCACGCACGCCGCTCATGGCAAACTGTGCCGGATCGTAGCAGACGGCGTTCTTCCACGAGGCGCCCTGCGGCATTTTGCGCAGCTTGTAGTTGTTGACGGCATTCACGATAACCGTCTCCTGCAGCGGACCGTAGCAGCAGACGCGATCGCCAGTCTGGTATTCCGTGACGTCCGCACCGCATTCGATGATGTCGCCAACAATCATGTTGCCCAGCTGGAACTTACCGAACTCGATACCGCGCGCTGCGCCCTCTTCACGCGGCGTGAACATCTGCCACTCCGCGTTAAACTCTTCATCGATAAACGGGCTTGCGGCGCGGAAATCGACCACTTCAGTGCCGTGCTTCGGGGCACCAAAGCGGGCACGAATTTTCACTTCATGTGCTTCCACAGCACGATCTTCATATTCCACCAGCGCCGCCACGCGTGGCGCTGTCGCAACTAATTTTTTCATGATTGACTCCTTGTTAAAATTGGCCGCCTCAGCCCTTCACGCCACCGGCGGTCAAACCACTTTTAATAAAACGTTCAGACAGGGCGTACATGATGACCACCGGAAGTGCCGTCACCAGCGATGCCGCCATCATGCGACCCCAGATATAATCAGGTGTGCTAAAAAGCGTGTTCAGCCCGACCGGCAAGGTGAAGTTGCTGGCGCTGGACAGGAAAATGGACGCAAACAGATAGTCGTTCCACGCCACCATGAAGCAGTAGACAAACACCGATACGAGCCCGGATATCGCCAGCGGAACGGTAATACGGAAGATGATTTGCAGGCGGTTAAGGCCGTCCATCATTGCGGCTTCTTCTATTTCGTCCGGGATGGTGTCGAAGTAGCTGCGCAGCATGAACACCGCCGTCGGTAACGTCTGCGTCACCATGGTGATAATCAGCGCCAGCTCGGTGTCGTAGATCCCCAGCGCGGTGATGATTTTGAACAACGGCACCACCAGCAAGATGCCGGAGAACATGTAGACGGTGTAAAAACTCGCATTGATCGTCGTACGGCCCTTAAAACGCAGCTTGGACAAGGCGTAAGCGCCCAGCGTACCGAGAAACACGGCAATCACCGATGAGGTCAGCGACACCACCATGCTGTTTCGGAAGTAATCCACGAACGGGAAGATCAGCGGGTTAAAGATGTCGATGTAATGCTGCAGCGTCCACGCCTGCGGCAGAATGGTCGGATGGAGCGAGATCGCCTCTTTGGCGCTCTTGAATGACGTCATCAGCATCACGAAGAACGGGAAAAGCGTGATGATCAGAAATACCGCCAGCCCGAGATAAAAACCAATACGGCTCAGTACGCGTTTATTTGTTGCCATTGAGGTTCACCCTTTTTCTGGTCAGCAGAATCACAGCGAAGATGATCACGAACAGCACCACAGAGATGGCCGCTGCTTTACCCAAGTCGTTGAAAGCGAAAGCGGTTTTGTAAAGATAGACGCCCAAAATATCGACCTTCGTGGTCAGCAGGTAGACGTCAGCAAACATGTAGAACATCCAGATGGTGCGAAGCGTGACCACCGTGGCCAGCACCGGCATAATCGCGGGCAGCGTGACGATCCGAAAACGTTGCCAGGCATTCGCGCCGTCCATTTCCGCCGCTTCATACAGGGATTTATCAATGGTCTGTAAAATCGCCAGGAATGAGATAAATGCGTACGGGAAGTAACGCCAGATCGCGAACAGCACCACCAGTACGAAGCTGCTGTTCGGGTTGTCGAACCACAGCGGCGCCTGGTCATACAGATGCAACAGGTCTACGCCCAGATAGTTCACAATGCCGTAGCCGTTGTTGAACATGTATTTCCAGGCAAACACCAGCGAAATAGACGGCGTGACGTAGGATAAAATCACCAGAGAACGTGCCGTCTTACGCAGGCGAAACTCGCGATTAAAGAAGATGGCGACGGCCAGCCCCAGCACCGTGCTGCCAATCACCACCAGCGCGGTGTACCAGAAGGTCATCCACAGCGAGTGCCAGAAGGCGGCATCGCCGAGGATGCGAATGTAATTGTCCAGGCCGACAAACACGGCGCTAATGCGCGGATTGAGCGGCAAGCGTAAAAAACTGATTTCAATATTGGAAATCATTGGCCAGGCCACCAGGCCCCCCAGCAGAATCAGGCTGGGGGCCAACAGCAGCATGGCGAAAGGCATATCTGAACGACCAGAAAACAACGTCTTCATAATTTCCTTCCGCAGAGCGCTCCTATCGTTGTGTAATGAGATCAGTCAGTCGCTTCTGGCTGCTGCTTAACGTTGTGTTAAGGTCCTTCTGCCCCACCGTGACGTTATGCACCATGGAGCTGATAATGCCGGAGCCCGTCACGTCGCCCATGCGGGTGAAGTTTTTATCCCCAACCGCGCCAAACACCTGCACGTTCGGGAACTGTGCAATCAGCTCATAAGGCAACTGCCCAAACGCTTTAATCACGTCGTTGTTTTTCCAGGTATCCGTGCCCACCACCCCTTTGTTTACCGGCAGCGCCGCGCCCGGCGACATCATGACCCAGTCCGTCGCGTTTTGAGCCTGTTCCATCCAGGTAACAAACTTCTCGGCCGCTTTGGTCTCCTCTTCGGTTTGTCCGGTGGTGATCGTCAGCGAGGTGATCATGCCGTACACCGCCGATGAGTTTTCAGTCGGGACAACGAAGCCCAGGTTGGCAGGGTTTCCGTCCTTGTAGACGGCGGGCAGGATGTAGGTGGAGTAAACCGCCATCGGCGCAGAACCGTTCATGAAGGCGTCTTTGATCTCCATAACATCGTTCGAACCCGGCATGGTGGTCGCAGCCAGCGCTTTATAAAACGCCAGCGCTTTGGCCATTTCCGGGGTATCGATGTCGACATTCCCTTTTGCATCAAACACGTTCGCGCCACCGGAAAGGGCAAACTGAGAGAACGACTGTTCGGTCATCACGCTTTCCGCAGTCGGTAACGCGATGCCGTAATGTTTTTTAGCCGGGTCGTTCAGGCGCTGGCTGGCTTGCAGAAGCTGTTCCCAATTATGCGGCTCCTCAATGCCCGCCGCGGCCAGCACATCTTTGTGGTACCACACGCCGGAGAGCCAGGCGCTGATCGGCACGCCCGTCCAGGCTGCGCCGTCTTCCGTGCGGACAACGCGCAAGATGCCGTCATAGAAGGTGTTTTCCCCCACCGCCTTAATTGCTTCAGCGATTGCGTCACGATCCAGAAGCTGTTCTTTATCCATCACTTTTGCATAGTCATGGCTGACCTCAATCACTTCAGGCAGCGCGCCGGTTCGCGCCAGCGTAATCACCTTGGTGTTGTAGGCATCCTCTTCTACCGGTACCTGTTTTATCGTGATGCCCGGGTTCTCTTTCTCGAATTTTTCGATCAGTTTCGTAATAACGGCCTGACGCTCCTGCTCTACCGACGAGTGCATAAACTCAATGGTGACAGAGGACGCTTTGTCATCCTTACAGCCTGATAACAGGGCGCACGAAACCAGTGCTGATATCAGCACAATTCTGGGTATTTTCATGTTTAAGGTCCTTTTTAGTTTTCTTTAATCCACAATACCTGCCATGGATTTAGGATCAGAGTCGTGTCGGTAATATCTTTTCCGCTAATCAATTCTCTTCCCGAGTGAATATCGGACTCAACCGTTTGAGAATTATCACTGAAATTAAACAGCGCTGTTATTTTCTCACCACAATCCGCCACGCGGACAATTTTTAAAATATGCTTCCCTGACGTACTGAAATAAGCCTCACTGTCAGGATGGAATGCTTTTTCCGCCCGGCGCAATACGATTAACTGACTTAACGCACTGTAAACCTGATAACGGAGACTATTTTTATCTTCAAGCGCGCAATCAATTTGACCCGCGGCATATTTTTCACGATTTATCGCACGGTTATATCCAAGACGCTCTACGCCATCATAATCATTACGGGAGCCGAGAATACTTTGAATATAAATCGCAGGCACACCGGGGAAGCTTAACAGGACAGCATGGGCCAGAATAAACCGGGCAATGCGTTCGCTATCATGACTTTCTCGCGTACTTAAGGCATCCAGATAGGTCACGTTAATTTCATACGGGCTTCGTGTGCCATCCGGGTTATTTTTCCAGTTAACCAACGCACCTTCGGTCTGGAGCTTTTCTACAAGCGAGAGGATCTCCGACTCCGGTAAAATTCCGCGCAATGGGTTAAGACCAATGCCGTCATGCGAGGCCAGGAAGTTGAACCAGGTGGTTTTGGTGGAAGGCAACGCCAGCGACGCAGCCCACTGTCTCAGCGTGCTGACATCCTGGCTGTGCACAGCATGCAGCACCAGCGGAGGCAACGAGAACTGATAAACCATCTGCGCTTCATTTTCGCCGTTACCGAAGTAAGAGACGTTATCTTTATGCGGAACGTTCGTCTCGGTGATAATCACCGTGCCGGGGGCAACCGCCTCGGTAATGGCGCGGAAAAGCTGGATGAGCTGGTGGGTTTGCTCAAGGTGAATGCAGCTCGTTCCCGGTATTTTCCACATGAACCCAACGGCATCCAGTCGAATATACCGCGCCCCTTCAATAAGGTAATGCAGCAGCACGTCGACCATCGCAATCAGTACCTGCGGAGAGGCGAAGTTGAGATCGATCTGGTCCTCACTGAAGGTGGTCCACAGATGTCGCACGCTGCCATCATGAAGTGTGAAAGGCGTAAGAAGCGGTAAGGCACGCGGACGCGTCACCGCGGATAAATCTGTTTCAGGATCGACAGAAATAAAGAAATCATCATACCCCGGCATTTGCTTCAGGTAATTAGCAAACCAGGCACTTTTGGCCGACATATGATTGCAGACGAAATCAAACATCAAACTGGTTGATTGTTTTAATTCAGCAACGTCTCGCCATGTTCCCGTTTCAGGCGCAACTTCATGATAATCAATTACAGAAAATCCATCGTCCGAAGACCACGGATAAAAAGGCAAAAGATGGACATGAGAAAAAGAATGCGAAAGCCATTTGTTATAAAAACGTGTAAAAACAGGGAGTGCTTTCTCCCCTTTCGCGGAAAACTGATCGGCATAGGTTATCAGAACGATATCTTTTTCATCCCAGCCCATTTTACGCCTTTCCGTAATAACAGAGGCGGCCTTTTCAATATTTTCCAGCAGCATATGGAGATGTGCTTCAGAAAACGTTTTTCCATAAACAAGATTAATGAGTGCTTTAATTTTTTCGTTCACTT
The DNA here is from genome assembly GCF_003331015.1 of Enterobacter sp. GER_MD16_1505_Eko_090. Lineage (NCBI taxonomy): Bacteria > Pseudomonadati > Pseudomonadota > Gammaproteobacteria > Enterobacterales > Enterobacteriaceae > Enterobacter > Enterobacter sp. GER_MD16_1505_Eko_090. The sequence continues at coordinate 139,302 of NZ_PUQF01000007.1, forward strand.
GATTTTCCATGGTAGCGGTCCCACGGAATGGCAATCTACTCCCATGAAAAATATCTGTCAACGGACCGGGCAGGAGAAAAATGCGATTGCAAAGCAGCTCAGCGCAATATTGTGAGCTGCCGCAAAGAAAGCAGGTGAAATGAGGAAGTGCGGGTCATCATCGCCAGCCCCTCTCCTTGAAGAGAAAGGGCTGCTGCGAGCGGAAACTACTGGGATAAGTAGCGGCGTGACAGCCGTTTCGCCACCTTTTGCAACAGCGGTTCGAGCGCCACGGCCAGTACCATTCTGACCGGCTTGCGGGCAACCGATTTAATCGCCCACCCCGCTACCCCAGCCGGACCGTAACGTAACGCGGTCATCAGGACCAGCTTACCTGCGATTTTCAGGCCGGGTTTTACCTTCTGACCGGCCTGTTGCCAGTGTTGTTTCATCTCTTTTCTCTCTTAAAGCTGACGGAAACGACTTCTCAGCGTAAAGGTATCGGATGTGACATAACGTTCCATTTCCCGTAACCGCTTCTCACCTGCGGCGAGTTGCGCATCCACAGCATTGAGGAGATCGCTGCTGGTGGGAGCGCCTTCCGCCGCCAGTTCTCCTTCCGGCATCGGGTCAAGCACAAACGACAACACGATGTACGCAACCAGGGTAATAAATGCCAGACCGAAGAAGATCGACAGCACCGTCACCACGCGTACCAGTTTAACCGGGACGTCAAGATAGTGAGCCAGCCCGGCACAGACGCCGCGCACCATGCCCTGCTGTGGAATTCGCCACAGCTTTTTGTTCAGATTCAGTCCAGACATTAACGGTCCCTCCAGTTTGGATGTTCAGCATCCAGGATGGCTTCCAGCGCCTGAATGCGTTCACGCATTTTGTTCGCCTCATCGGAGAGCTGTATCAGACGCTGTTGTTCACTCTGGGAAAGTTCGCCCCGTGAGGAACGGTTGCTGTAGTGCAGCCATAACCAAATCGGCAAAACGAACAGCACGAAAATCGTCAGGGGAATAGCCAGAAAAAGCGCGCTCATGTGTACTCCTTGTCTTACGATGCGGCACGTTCAGGTGCCGCAGGCATTATTATTGGTTGTCTTGCTTCATTTTGGCTTTCAGTGCCGCCAGCTGCTCGCTGATTTCATCATCGGCCTTGAGGTCAGCAAACTGCTGATCCAGCGACTTCTGCTTACCGATACCGTGACTTTCGGCTTCCGCTTCCATCTGGTCGATACGACGCTCAAATGACTCAAAACGGGCCATCGCTTCATCCAGCTTACCGCTGTCGAGCTGGCGACGCACGTCGCGGGAAGAGCTTGCCGCCTGATGACGCAGGGTCAGCGCCTGCTGACGCGCGCGGGTTTCGCTCAGCTTGTTTTCCAGCTCGCCAATCTCTTTCTTCATGCGGGTGAGCGTGTCATCCACCAGCGTCACTTCATGCTCGAGCGTCGCGACCATGTCTGCCAGCTTCTGTTTTTCGATCAGCGCCGCACGGGCCAGATCCTCTTTGTCTTTGCGCAGCGCGAGTTCTGCTTTTTCCTGCCATTCGTTCAGTTGAACGGTGGCCTGTTCAATACGACGCGTAAGCTGTTTTTTCTCAGCCAGCGCGCGGGCGGAGGTAGAGCGGACTTCAACCAGCGTGTCTTCCATCTCCTGAATCATCAGACGCACCAGCTTCTGCGGATCTTCCGCTTTCTCCAGCAGTGAGTTGATGTTGGCGTTCACGATGTCGGCAAAACGAGAAAAAATACCCATAATTGACTCCTCATAGTTCTGTTATCGGGCGAAGCCCTGCTGTACAGATAATACAAATCTCATGCCAACTTTTTATCTTATTGATTTAACAAGAACTGATTGATTTTTATGCAGTAAAGAACTATTCTTACCTGGTGAATATCGCTAAGGAGTGGTTAATTTCATCATGCCCGGATACAAAGACAATTTACTCGGCGAAGCAAACAGTTTTCTTGAGGTGCTGGAACAGGTGTCTCGCCTGGCGCCGCTCAACAAACCGGTGCTGATTATCGGCGAGCGGGGTACGGGTAAGGAACTCATCGCCAACCGTCTGCACTACTTATCCGGGCGCTGGGACGGCCCCTTCATTTCCCTTAACTGCGCGGCGCTGAATGAAAACCTGCTCGATACCGAGCTCTTCGGCCATGAAGCGGGCGCGTTTACCGGCGCCCAGAAGCGCCATCCGGGACGGTTTGAGCGCGCCGACGGCGGTACGCTGTTTCTTGATGAGCTGGCCACCGCGCCCATGCTGGTGCAGGAGAAACTGCTGCGCGTGATTGAGTACGGCGAGCTGGAGCGCGTCGGCGGTAGCCAGCCGCTCCAGGTGAACGTGCGCCTGGTGTGCGCCACGAATGCCAACCTGCCGGAGAGGGTGGCGGAGGAAACATTCCGTGCCGACCTGCTTGACCGCCTGGCCTTTGACGTCGTGCAGCTTCCTCCGCTGCGCGAGCGAATAAGCGACATTATGCTGCTTGCAGACCAGTTTGCGATTCAGATGTGCCGCGAGCTCGGACTGCCGCTGTTCCCCGGCTTCAGCGATTATGCACGGGAGACGCTGCTCGCGTACCACTGGCCGGGCAATATCCGCGAGCTGAAAAACGTCGTGGAGCGTTCCGTCTATCGCCACGGCAGCAGCGAGACGGAGCTGGACAACATCATTATCGATCCTTTTCAGCGCAGCGCGCCGTCGTCCGCACCAACGTCTCCAGGCGACGCCCCTGCTCTTCCCCTTGATTTGCGCCAGTTCCAGCACGACCAGGAGAAACAGCTGCTGGAGCAAAGCCTGAAGATGGCGAAATACAACCAGAAACGGGCGGCTGAACTGCTGGGTTTGACCTACCATCAGTTAAGGGCATTGCTTAAAAAGCATCAAATGCGCTGACAATATCAGCACTTACCATAGACATTTTTACGAAGCAGGCGTAAGTGCGATACACTTTGCAGATCGAACCTAAAAACCTTAAAAATTATGCGTCTGGTTTTATCGTCCTTTTTTGCACTTGGTCTGTTTAGCAGCCAGGCCTTTGCCGCGCCCGGGCAAACGCCGCAGCCTGACATTCGTGACAGCGGCTTCGTCTATTGCGTAAGCGGCCAGGTGGATACCTTCAACCCGCAAAAAGCGGGCAGCGGCCTGATTGTGGATACCCTTGCCGCGCAGCTTTACGATCGTCTGCTTGATGTTGACCCGTACACTTACCGTCTCGTGCCCGAGCTTGCAGAAAGCTGGGAAGTGCTGGATAACGGCGCAACCTACCGTTTTCACCTGCGCGATGATGTCGCGTTTCAGCGTACGCCGTGGTTTACCCCCTCGCGCAAGCTGAATGCGGATGACGTGGTCTTCACCTTCCAGCGTATCTTCAACCGCAATCACCCGTGGCATAACGTTAACGGCAGCAATTTCCCCTATTTCGACAGCCTGCAGTTTGCCGACACCGTGAAAAGCGTGCGCAAGCTGGATAACCGCACGGTTGAATTTACGCTGACGCGCCCGGATGCCTCATTCCTGTGGCATCTGGCAACCCACTATGCGTCCGTCATGTCGGCCGAATACGCGGCGAAGCTGACGAAAAAAGATCGTCAGGAACTGCTCGATCGTCAGCCGGTCGGCACCGGTCCGTTCCAGCTGGCCGAATACCGCGCCGGGCAATATATTCGTCTGCAGCGCCACGAACATTTCTGGCGGGGTACGCCGCTGATGCCGCAGGTGGTGGTCGATCTGGGTTCCGGCGGGACGGGACGTCTGTCAAAACTGCTCACCGGGGAATGTGATGTGCTTGCCTGGCCCGCGGCCAGCCAGCTCACGATTTTGCGCGACGATCCGCGCCTGCGTCTGACGCTACGCCCGGGGATGAACATCGCGTATCTGGCCTTTAACACCGATAAGCCGCCGTTGAATAACCCTGCCGTTCGTCACGCCCTTGCGCTGGCCATCAACAACCAGCGCCTGATGCAGTCGATTTACTACGGTACGGCGGAAACTGCCGCCTCAATTTTACCGCGCGCCTCGTGGGCCTACGACGGTGAGGCTAAAATTACGGAATACAATCCGGCAAAAGCGCGCGAACAGCTGAAAGCGCTGGGCGCAGAAAACCTTACGCTGCAGCTTTGGGTGCCGACCAGCTCCCAGGCGTGGAACCCGAGCCCGCTCAAGACCGCCGAACTGCTGCAGGCGGATATGGCGCAGGTGGGCGTAAAAGTGATCATCGTACCGGTTGAAGGCCGTTTCCAGGAGGCGCGCCTGATGGACATGAATCATGATTTAACCCTCACCGGCTGGGCGACCGACAGTAACGATCCGGACAGCTTCTTCCGGCCGCTGCTGAGCTGTGCGGCGATAAACTCACAGACCAACTACGCCCACTGGTGTAACCGGGAGTTTGACGCCGTGCTGCAAAAAGCGCTGGCTTCCCAACAGCTGGCCTCGCGCATCGACGCCTATGACGAAGCGCAGAAAATCCTTGCCCAGGAACTGCCGGTGCTGCCGCTGGCCTCTTCCCTGCGCCTTCAGGCGTATCGCTATGATATTAAAGGCCTGGTGCTGAGCCCGTTCGGCAACGCCTCGTTCGCCGGCGTGTCGCGCGAAAAAGTACAAGAGGTGAAAAAACCATGATTATTTTTACCTTGCGCCGGCTCCTTTTGCTGCTGGTGACGCTCTTTTTCCTGAACTTTGTCGGCTTTAGCCTGAGCTATTTCACGCCCCACGCCCCGCTCCAGGGATCGTCGCTGTGGGATGCCTGGCTCTTCTGGTTTAACGGGCTGCTGCACTGGGATTTCGGCGTGTCCAGCATTAACGGGCAGCTTATTTCCGAGCAGTTGAAAGAGGTTTTCCCGGCCACGATGGAGCTGTGCATTCTGGCCTTCGGGTTTGCCCTGATGGTCGGGATCCCCGTGGGCATGCTGGCCGGGATATATCGCAACAAATGGCAGGATAAGTTTATCAGCGCCCTCGCCCTGCTCGGCTTCTCCATTCCGGTTTTCTGGCTGGCGCTGCTGCTGACGCTTTTCTTCTCGCTGACAATGGGCTGGCTCCCGGTTTCTGGCCGTTTTGACCTGCTCTATACGGTTAAATCGGTGACGGGCTTTGCCATTATCGACGCGTGGCTGTCTGATTCCGTGTGGCGGCATGAGATGATCGTCAGCGCCCTGCGCCATATGGTATTGCCGGTGCTGACGCTGGCGGTTGCGCCAACAACCGAAGTGATCCGCCTGATGCGCCTGAGCACCATCGAGGTGTTTGACCAGAACTATGTCAAAGCCGCCGCCACGCGCGGACTGTCGCGCCTGACCATCCTGCGCCGCAACGTCCTGCACAACGCGCTGCCGCCGGTTATTCCGCGTCTGGGATTACAGTTTTCCACCATGCTGACGCTGGCCATGATCACCGAGATGGTCTTTAGCTGGCCGGGCCTGGGGCGGTGGCTGATTAACGCTATCCGCCAGCAGGACTACGCCGCGATTTCCGCAGGGGTGATGGTGATTGGTTCGCTGGTGATTATTGTTAACGTGTTGTCCGATATTCTGGGTGCCATGGCTAACCCGTTGAAGCATAAGGAATGGTATGCCCTACGATAACGTATACAGTGAAAAGCGCACGCCCGGTGTGCTGCGTACCGTGTGGCGTAAATTCTATGGTGATACCACGGCAATGATCGGCCTTTATGGCTGCGCCGGTCTGGTGTTGCTCTGTGTCTTTGGCTCCTGGTTTGCGCCGTACGGCATTGACCAGCAGTTCCTTGGCTATCAGCTGCTGCCGCCGTCCTGGTCGCGCTACGGAGAGGTCTCTTTCTTCCTGGGAACGGACGACCTCGGACGTGACGTGTTGAGCCGCCTGCTGAGCGGTGCGGCCCCGACGGTGGGCGGCGCGTTTGTGGTGACGCTCGCGGCCACGATCTGCGGGCTGGCGCTGGGTATTTTTGCGGGATCCACGCATGGCCTGCGCTCGGCGGTGCTTAACCACATTCTGGATACGCTGCTGTCGATTCCGTCTCTGCTGCTGGCGATCGTTGTGGTTGCCTTTGCCGGTCCGCACCTGTCGCATGCCATGTTCGCCGTCTGGCTGGCTATCCTGCCCCGCATCGTGCGCTCGGTTTACAGCATGGTGCATGACGAGCTGGAAAAAGAGTATGTCGTCGCTGCGCGTCTGGACGGCGCGACCACCTTCAATATCCTGTGGTTTGCCGTGCTGCCTAACATCGCGTCCGGGCTGGTCACCGAGATCACCCGCGCCCTGTCGATGGCGATTCTGGACATCGCGGCGCTCGGCTTCCTCGACCTCGGCGCGCAGCTGCCGTCGCCTGAATGGGGCGCGATGCTCGGTGACGCGCTGGAGTTAATTTACGTGGCGCCGTGGACGGTTATGCTGCCGGGTGCGGCCATCATGGTGAGCGTGCTGCTGATCAACCTGCTGGGCGACGGTATTCGCCGTGCAATTAACGCGGGGGTGCAATAATGCCGCTTCTTGATATTCGCAACCTCACCATTGAATTCAAAACCGGTGAAGGCTGGGTTAAAGCCGTCGATCGCATCAGCATCACCCTCGCGGAGGGTGAAATTCGCGGGCTGGTGGGGGAATCCGGCTCAGGCAAAAGCCTGATCGCCAAAGCCATCTGCGGCGTGGCGAAAGATAACTGGCGCGTCACCGCAGACCGTATGCGGTTTGATGATATCGACCTGCTGCGCCTCTCTCCCCGCGAGCGGCGTAAGCTGGTCGGGCACAACGTCTCCATGATTTTCCAGGAGCCGCAGTCCTGTCTCGACCCGTCCGAGCGCGTGGGCAAACAGCTGATGCAGAATATCCCCGGCTGGACCTATAAAGGCCGCTGGTGGCAGCGCGTGGGCTGGCGCAAGCGTCGCGCCATTGAGCTTTTACACCGCGTCGGGATCAAAGATCACAAAGATGCAATGCGCAGCTTCCCGTACGAGCTGACCGACGGTGAATGTCAGAAAGTGATGATTGCCATCGCGCTAGCCAATCAGCCGCGACTGCTGATTGCGGATGAACCGACGAACGCGATGGAACCCACCACGCAGGCGCAAATTTTCCGCCTGCTGTCGCGTCTTAACCAGAACAACAACACCACCATTTTGCTGATCAGCCATGACCTGCAAATGCTCAGCAAATGGGCGGATAAAATTGATGTGATGTACTGCGGACAAACGGTCGAAACCGCGCCGAGTGAAGACCTGATCACCGCGCCGCACCACCCGTATACGCAGGCGCTAATCCGCGCTATTCCCGATTTTGGCAGCGCCATGCCGCATAAGAGCCGCCTGAATACCCTGCCCGGAGCGATTCCGCTGCTGGAATCGTTGCCGATAGGCTGTCGTCTGGGGCCGCGTTGCCCGTATGCGCAGCGTAAATGTATCGAGACGCCACGCCTGACCGGGGCCAAAAATCATCTTTACGCCTGTCATTTCCCGCTGAACATGGAGAGAGAGTGAAATGGTCGAAACCTTGCTGGAAGTCCGCAACCTGAGTAAGACCTTTCGCTACCGCACGGGGCTGTTTCATCGTCAAACTGTCGACGCGGTAAAACCGCTGAGCTTTACCCTGCGTGAAAAACAGACCCTGGCAATCATCGGCGAGAACGGTTCCGGAAAATCCACCCTGGCGAAAATGCTCGCCGGCATGGTTGAACCTACGGCTGGGGAAGTATTGATTGACGATCACCCTCTCACGTTCGGGGATTACTCTTTCCGCAGCCAGCGCATCCGCATGATCTTCCAGGATCCGTCGACCTCGCTCAACCCACGCCAGCGCATTTCGCAGATCCTCGATTTTCCGCTGCGTCTGAACACCGACCTGGAGCCCGAGGCGCGCCGCAAGCGTATCTTCGAAACCCTGCGCATGGTTGGGCTGTTACCGGATCACGAAAGCTACTATCCGCACATGCTGGCTCCCGGCCAGAAACAGCGTCTGGGTCTGGCGCGTGCGTTGATTTTGCGCCCGAAAGTGATCATTGCTGACGAAGCGCTTGCCTCGCTGGATATGTCGATGCGTTCGCAGCTGATTAACCTGATGCTGGAGCTGCAGGAAAAACAGGGCATCTCGTATATCTACGTCACCCAGCATCTGGGGATGATGAAGCACATCAGCGATCAGGTGATGGTTATGCACCAGGGTGAAGTGGTCGAACGCGGCAGCACGGCGGATGTGATGGCCTCCCCGCTTCACGAGCTGACAAAGCGGCTGATAGCCGGGCATTTCGGTGAAGCACTGACGGCCGATGCGTGGCGCAAAGACCGGTAAACAAACGTTGCACCGCTTAATAAGGATTAAATAGCCTTAATACGCTGTTTAATCCTTAACTTTTTCATCTCCATAGCTGCTCCATATTCTCAGCAAAATACATCAACAGTTCTTCTCCAGAATATCCGGACATTATGGAGGAGAAGAAATGAACAACGCCACTTACGTTCTCAAATATACCGAGTACCTCATCAGAAAATGTCGTTCATTTTTAATGACGGACCTGTATTTTCATACTGTGAGGCTCAAGAAAACATCGGGGAAGCACCCTGACATTAAATCACCCACGACGTTGAGTGAAAAAATATGTCATCGTCTGGTTTATGACCACAATAACGTCTATACCCTGCTTGCCGATAAACTCGCCGTTCGGGAATACGTAATCTCCAGAACAACGCGTGCGAAAACGGTGCCATTACTTGGCGTATACAGCAAGGTGTCCCAGATTGATTTTTCGACGCTCCCTGAAAAATTTGTCCTTAAGTGCAACCATGACAGTGGCAGCACAATAATATGTACGAACAAAGCGCAATTTAACGTCAGGGAAGCGTGTAAAAAACTCAGTCTCGCGTTAAAGAAAAATATGTACTACACCACGCGCGAATGGCAGTACAAAAACATTACGCCAAAAATACTTTGCGAACCGTTTGTCGATCTCTTCGATGATGCAGACAGGAACACAGCGCCCGAAATGCTGAGGTTCCATTGCTTTCATGGCGTTGCCCACTATGTTGAAGCGGATTTTACCGATGACAGCGGCAAAGGTTTCATCAACGTTTACGACAGGTACTGGAACTTACAACCCTTTCAGATGGAATATCCGAATACACCGTTGGCGCCAGGCGAACCGGCCTTGTTCCGACAAGCGTTGCTGGCATCCCAGGAGCTGGCGGATAGCATTGACTACTGCCGCGTTGACCTCATGCTAAAAAAAGATGAAATCTATTTCAGTGAAATAACCTTAAGCCCGAGACGCGGTAAACTGTCGATTACCCCGCAGGAATGGGATGCTAAGCTAGGAAAAATATGGCATTTACCGCCGGCAGGCACATTTGACCTGCCGCTGACGCTCACGAGTCGGGCCAGGTGAGTTTAAATATCGAGTGGTTTTGCGTTGATAAGGTATAGGTAACATCGCCACCATGCGCCAGCATGATGGCTTTTACCACCGACAAGCCCAAACCACAGCCTTCCGGGTTCAACTGTCTGGCGCCGTTATCGCGCTGAAAGGGCTGAAACAGGAAGTCATGAAACTCCCTGGGGATACCCGGTCCCCCATCCTGAATCAGGATAAAATTGCCTTTATCCGAAACACCATTTTTAACCGTGAGCTTGCGCGAAGTTGAATAGTGTAAGGCATTGTCAAATAAAACGGTCAGACACTGATTGATGCGTAAGGGATCGAATACGCACTGCTGCTCCCTCAGTTCGGTATGGACGGTAAATGCCTTACGGTTGAACTCGGGCATGAAGGTATCGAGCGCGTCCTGTATTGTCCCTTTCAGATCCGTTCTGGCCTGGTATAACGTGTATCCTGCCCCGCCATCCGAACTGATAACCCGGAGATCTTCAATCAGACGGGTTAATCCTTCCGTCTGTTTGAGGAGGTTAGTAAACAGCACCGGGTCCGGGGTAAACACCCCGTCAACCAGCCCCTGAAGCCTTCCGCGTAAAATGGTGACCGGGGTTCTGAGTTCATGCGCAATCGCAGCATTCCAGGATTTCCGCTGGATATCCAGCGTTTGCAGCTTTTCTGCCATTTCATTGAAATCCGTAACCAGGTGATTGATCTCTCCCAGCCGGGAACTGGCACAGAATGCCCTGGCGTCCAGATCGCCCTGAGAAATTTTTTTCAGGCTGGACGCGACCGCGTTTAGCGGGGTGAGTATTCGCGATGAAAGTTTGACCGTAAAGAATACGGCAATGATCAGGCTGATCGTTGTCGCGGTCCCAATCCATACCCAGTCCCACATCGTCATCTGCTCGTCATCGCCCGCAGCAGGGCCGCCGGGAAGATGATCCAGAATAAAGGAGTAAAAAAACCAGGAGCCCAGTATGGCGATGGCAATTATCGTAAACGTCAGCAATAGCATATACGTTAAGATCTGACGACTCAGGACAGACTCTTTATTCATTTCTTTTCCCCAAGCCGGTAACCCATGCCCCTGATGCTCTCGGGAACGCCATAAAGACCGGCCAGCTCCAGTTTTTTTCGCAGCTTGCTCATATGGCTGTCGACGGTTCTGTCGAGCGTATCGCCTTCCGGCAAACACGCGTTGAGCAACTCTTCACGGGAACAGACCTTGCGCGGATACCGCACCAGGTAAGAAAGCAACTTAAATTCGGTCGTCGTTAAGACCGGGGAGATAACCTCGGGCCCCGCAGTAACCTCCACGTAGAAATCATCCGGATAGACCGTAATGAATGGCGTTCTGAGCGGCAGGGCCCCCGCCTGCTGAAGCGCAGGCTTTGTTCTACGCAGCACCGCCTCAACCCGTGCGACAACTTCCGAAGGGTTGAAGGGTTTGATGACGTAATCATCCGCGCCGAGCCTCAGACCCATAAGTTTATCGACGTCCTGATCGAGAGCGGAAACCATAATGACGGGGACAGCGCTTTCATGGCGAAGCGTGGTAAGCACGCTCCAGCCGTCACACACGGGCAGGTGAATGTCCAGCAAGATGAGATCCGGTTTATGGAGGCGATTGAGCGTTATCGCCTGCTCGCCCTGCCTGGCCCTGAGCGTTTTCATTCCCGAACGCTCTAAGTAGCTCATCAGTATATCGGCGATTTCGTCTTCATCTTCAACAACAAGGATCAGCGTATTTTTGTTCATATTATCTCCGCGGGTGAAATCCCTTTAAGCACGCTATCAGATATCTTGAGCACAATAAGACACAGCCTCCGGGAAAAAGTGCCGTAGTCACGAAAATTTCCCGGTTGATTTAAATGCCCGGTTATTTCTCCACACAGCCTACACATTCAGTCAATAAAGACTCGACAATGTCCGTTCAAAATCGCTAATGAGGCATAACGCGTTGTGCATTGCGGGCTGCAAATTACCACTGTTTCTTAAAGATTTTATGAAGTTGGCTGAAATAATGAACATGGAACTTTCTAAATATTTTTCCCCTAAAAAACTGGGCATATATTTCCTGTTTCTGCTGCTGTCGTGGGGATTACTTTATACCTGGCTGGTGCTGGTACACAGAATGGATGAGAAAGTCGCCTCGACACTGCTCTCTTCACCCCTTATCTATGGCTGCATCGCATTGTCAGTGGTTTTTCTGGTCATACAAAATAAAGCCGGCGCGTTCATTGAGCTACTTATCATCGCCTTCTGGCTGATGGTGATTTTTGTTTATCTCATTATTACGTTCACCGTGCTGTTAAACGCGATGCCCGATATTGAGGATCTGATCTTTTACTATGAATGTTATTTGATCATTTTTTTTGGTGGAGCACCGCTGTACCTCATTATGAGAATGATCTGAGCCCTTGCTCCACACGGCCTCCATAAACCGCCCACTTCCGCTAAACAGGTGCGCGGTAGAGTCTCTGCCTCACTCTTTTGCACAAAAATAACCCAATGCCTCATTTTTTTATCGAACGTCCCATTTTCGCCTGGGTTGTGGCGCTGTTTATCGTCCTGACGGGTCTCCTGTCTATTCCTCGTTTGCCGGTTGCGCAGTATCCGGCGGTGGCACCGCCGGGCATCATTATTTCCGTTAGTTACCCGGGGGCCAGCCCCGATATCATGAATACGTCGGTGATTTCGTTAATCGAGCGCGAAATCTCTGGCGTAGATAATTTGCTCTACTTCGAATCATCCAGCGACACAACCGGTTCGGCGTCCATTACCGTCACGTTTAAACCCGGCACGGACATCAAGCTGGCACAGATGGATCTGCAGAACCAGATTAAGATCGTCGAGCCTCGTCTTCCTCAGGCGGTAAGACAAAACGGCATTAACGTCGAGGCCGCTAATTCTGGATTTTTAATGATGGTGGGGTTGAAGTCCACCAGCGGTCAATTCGAGGAAGCCGACTTAAGCGACTATTTTGCCCGAAACGTCAGTGACGAGCTTCGTCGCGTGCCCGGCGTAGGGAAAGTTCAGCTGTTTGGCGGCGAAAAAGCGCTGCGTATCTGGCTGGATCCGATGAAGCTCCACAGCTACGGCCTCTCGGTGAGCGATGTTCTCACCGCTGTTGGCCAGCAAAATGCCCTGGTTTCGCCCGGCAAAACGGGAGATGAGCCAGCATCTGCGGGACAAGGCGTAACGTATCCCATCACCGTGAAGGGGCAACTCACTTCGGTAGAGGCGTTCAGAAACATTACCCTGAAATCAGATGCATCGGGCGCGAGGCTGAAACTGTCCGACGTCGCGCGCGTTGAGTCCGGCCTGCAAAGTTACGCTTTCGGTATCCGCGAAAATGGCGTGCCCGCAACGGCGGCGGCAATCCAGCTCTCGCCGGGTGCCAACGCAATGAGTACGGCTTCAGGCGTACGCGCGCGCATCGACGAGCTTTCCCAGGTGTTACCGGAAGGAATGGCGTTTTCGGTTCCCTTCGATACCGCGCCGTTTGTGAAGCTTTCTATCATGAAGGTGGTTCAAACCTTTGTCGAAGCGATGGTCCTGGTCTTCCTGGTGATGCTTCTGTTTCTGCACAAGATACGCTGTACGCTTATCCCGGCGATTGTTGCTCCCGTCGCACTTCTTGGCACCTTCACGGTGATGTTATTGAGCGGATACTCCATCAATATTCTGACGATGTTCGGCATGGTGCTGGCGATAGGGATTATCGTTGATGATGCGATTGTGGTAGTGGAGAACGTCGAACGCCTGATGGCGGAAAAAAGCCTCTCCCCACGAGACGCTACCCGGCAGGCCATGCAGGAGATCGCCCCGGCGATTATCGGGATCACGCTGGTGCTGACTGCCGTCTTTATCCCCATGGGGTTTGCTGAGGGTTCGGTCGGGATTATCTATCGACAATTTTGTATTTCTATGGCGGTCTCCATACTGCTGTCCGCGTTTCTGGCCCTGACGCTAACGCCTGCCCTGTGCGCAACGTTACTCAAGCCGCACAAGGCAGGAAAGAGCGGAAGTGGAAGGTTCGCGGCCAGGTTTAACGCGCGCTTCCGTTTGCTCACCGTCTGTTACGAAGCCGGGCTGGGTGCCGTTCTGAAGCGAACCGGGCGTATGCTGCTCCTGTACGTTGCGCTCTGCACGGCGCTGTTTGTTGGATTGTCTTCGCTACCGTCGTCCTTTCTGCCGGATGAAGATCAGGGCTACTTTATGTCCTCTATCCAGCTGCCTTCTGATGCCACGATGCAGCGCACCCTCGACGTGGTCAAAAAATTTGAAGCGGAAATTGCGGCCCGGCCGGACATTGAAAGCAACATTATGATCCTGGGGTTTGGCTTTTCAGGTTCAGGACCGAATTCGGCTATGGCCTTCACCACGCTGAAGGACTGGAAAAATCGGCAGGGCTCGACGGCTCAGGATGAAGCCGACCACATACAGGCCAGCATGACGAACGTCACTGATGCCGTCACAATGAGCCTGCTCCCGCCGGCCATTTCGGATATGGGCACCTCCTCGGGCTTCACCTGGTACGTTCAGGACAGAGCGGGAGCGGGCTATGAGGCTCTAAAGAGGGCCGCCGACGCGCTGGTTCAGCAGGCTAATCAACGCCCTGAACTCAGCGATGTCTATATAGACGGTCTGCCGGAAGGAACCAGCCTTGCGCTCCAGGTTGACCGGGAAAAGGCGGAAGCGATGGGCGTCTCATTCGATGATATCAACCAGACGCTCTCCGTCACCCTGGGCTCAAATTACGTCAACGACTATACGAACAACGGCCGCGTTCAACAGGTGATTATGCAGGCCGATGCCCCCTATCGAATGCAGCCTGAGCAGATACTGAAACTATCAGTGAAAAACCGGATGGGTGAGATGGTGCCGGTATCAACGTTTGCGACGATCTCCTGGAACGTTGCGCCGCAGCAGTTGACGCGTTATCAGGGATATTCTGCTATTCGCATTACCGGCAATGCGGCGTCGGGAGAGTCCAGCGGCACCGCAATGAAGGTCATGGAAGGCTTATCCAGGAGCCTGCCTCAGGGTATGGCTGGCGAGTGGGCCGGGAGTTCGCTACAGGAGATAAAATCGGAATCTCAGCTTCCGGGCCTGATCGTCCTGTCGATACTGGTCGTATTTATGGTGCTCGCCGCGCTGTATGAGAGCTGGTCTATCCCATTCGCGGTCATGCTGGTCGTTCCACTGGGTCTTATCGGCGCGGTAGTAGCGGTGTCTGTCGCCGGTATGACCAATGACGTGTTCTTTAAGGTCGGTCTGATTACGCTCATCGGCCTGTCGGCCAAGAACGCCATTCTGATTGTGGAGTTTGCCAGGCAGCTGCATCGCGAAGGGCAACCCCTGCTGGCGGCGACCATTCATGCCGCCAGTCAGCGTCTGCGCCCCATTCTGATGACATCGTTAGCCTTTACCTTAGGAGTTGTTCCTCTGATGCTGGCCACCGGTGCGAGCGACAGTACGCAGCATGCCATCGGTACCGGCGTATTTGGCGGCATGATTAGCGGTACGCTTCTCGCGATCTTCTTCGTACCGGTTTTCTTTATCGTTATTGCGCGCTTCATCGGCAACATCAGGAAAGCGTGAACACCCTTGCGGGATCGCGCCTCCTCGCTGGTTGGATGAGGCGAAGCTGTTGCCGGGTGATATACTGGACGAATGCTGAAATTTCGCGCCCCCGCGAGTCCGCGGCGCATTCTTCGGGGCATGCGACTTCGGAGAAGTGCGAGAAATATCGTGACACAAAGGGCCGTGAGTGGGCTATAATTTCGAGCTAATTTCGAATGATTTTGAAATACTGCCTGTAACGCTATGAATTACAAGGCAAAATAAGCAATGAATATAAGGATTAAAGCTATGGGTTTTCTTTCCGGTAAGCGCATTCTGGTGACTGGCGTTGCCAGCAAACTGTCCATCGCATACGGCATCGCACAGGCAATGCATCGCGAAGGCGCTGAGCTGGCGTTCACCTACCAGAACGACAAGCTGAAAGGCCGTGTTGAAGAGTTTGCCGCGCAGCTGGGTTCCAGCATTGTTCTGGAATGTGACGTTGCACAAGACGAAAGCATCGACGGCATGTTTGCTGAACTGGCAAAAGCATGGCCGAAATTCGACGGTTTCGTTCACTCCATCGGCTTCGCGCCTGGCGACCAGCTGGACGGCGACTACGTGAACGCGGTAACCCGTGATGGCTTCAAAATCGCGCACGACATCAGCTCCTACAGCTTCGTTGCGATGGCGAAGTCCTGCCGCGCGATGCTGAACCCGGGCGCAGCCCTGCTGACCCTGTCCTACCTGGGCGCAGAACGTGCGATCCCTAACTACAACGTAATGGGTCTGGCTAAGGCGTCTCTGGAAGCCAACGTACGCTACATGGCGAACGCAATGGGTCCTGAAGGCGTGCGCGTTAACGCCATCTCTGCGGGTCCAATTCGCACCCTGGCCGCTTCCGGTATTAAAGATTTCCGTAAAATGCTGGCACACTGCGAAGCGGTTACCCCGATTCGTCGTACTGTTACCATTGAAGATGTGGGTAACTCTGCAGCATTCCTGTGCTCTGACCTTTCCGCGGGTATCTCCGGCGAAGTGGTTCACGTTGACGGCGGCTTCAACATCGCTGCAATGAACGAGCTGGAAATTAAATAAGCTGTGACTCTCTTCCCGCCCGGGAAGAGAGTATTTCCCCCCGCGTCACCCCTTCGTTATTCCGTTCTGCTATTTGTTATCACCTAACAATATTTTTCCCTTTATCTGCCTTACGCCAGGATATTGATCGCCATTTTGAGATCAAGGAACGCACATGGAACAACGCCGTTTTTCCGGCAAAGGCCACTGGTATCATGAAACCCAGTCAAACCACGCGCAGACGGATGTTCTGCCCCTGGTGCCCGAAGCCGCTAACGTCGACGATCGTTTTTTGCTCGATTTAGCCCTGCCTGATGAGATTGTCGCCGCCTGTTCTGGCTGGCTTACCCCTGCCAGAGCCTTATGCCACCAGCTGTTTCCGCTCTCAATTCCCGTGAACCGACTGCATACGCTCAGCGCTTACGATCGGCTCAGTACCGCGCTAACGGTTGCTCAGGCCTGCGGCGTTCAGCGGCTCTGTAACCACTACGCCGCCCTCCTCGCCCCGCTTCCCGGCCCGGACTCCTCGCGCGAAAGCAACCGCCGCCTGGCACAGATCACCCAGTATGCCCGCCAGCTCGCCAGCTCACCTGATGTCATTGATGATAAAGCCCGGAACCAGCTTGATGAGGTGGGCCTGTCCACGTACGACATCGTGGTGATTAACCAGATTATCGGCTTTATCGGTTTTCAGGCGCGCGTGGTCGCGATTTTTCAGGCGCTGTTGGGACACCCTGTTCGCTGGTTGCCGGGGCACCATATTCAGCCGCACACGCTTCCCGCGAGCCACGATGCGTGGATGCCGCTTTTACCCGTCGTCGAGCTGCGCTACGCGAATGCGCATCAGCTGGAGTCCCTCTCCCGCTGGCAGGCCGAACCCGCGCTCGAGGCGTTGACGCCGGTGCTTTGTCATGAGCCGACGCTGCTCGACCTGACCGGAGAAATCCTGTTAAACAGCCGCGCGGAGATCCCGCAGACGTCACCCGCACTTTCGGCAGCGGTCGAACTGCTGACCCGCTCGCCAGACCGCTTCAGCGCCGCGCAGTTTACCCCGCTCACGGATCAAGGATTCCAGGGCGAATATGCCATCACGCTGCTTACCCAAAGTGCGTTTGTTGGCTGGCTTAATCGTCTGAAAGTGGCGTTTGGTAAAGAGGAATAACCCCACTCATTACCCAAAGACCGCTTGCTGAGACAGTGAGAATCGCGTAAAACTGTCAGCCGCTCAATGGCTACGAAAATAGAACATTATGTTTCAGGACAACCCGCTGCTAGCGCAGCTTAAACAGCAACTGCATTCCCAGACGCCGCGTGCAGAAGGGGTCGTAAAAGCCACGGAAAAGGGCTTTGGCTTCCTTGAAGTTGACGCGCAGAAAAGCTACTTCATTCCGCCACCGCAGATGAAGAAAGTGATGCATGGCGACCGCGTCATGGCCGTCATTCATACCGAAAAGGAACGTGAGTCCGCCGAGCCGGAAGAACTGATCGAACCGTTCCTGACCCGCTTTGTGGGCAAGGTGCAGCGAAAAGACGATCGTCTTTCTATCGTGCCGGATCATCCTCTGCTGAAAGATGCCATTCCCTGCCGCGCCGCCCGTGGCGTTGAGCATGATTTTAAAGAAGGTGACTGGGCCGTAGCAGAAATGCGCCGTCATCCTCTGAAGGGCGATCGCGGTTTTTATGCGGAACTGACCCAGTTCATTACCTTTGGCGCCGATCATTTCGTGCCATGGTGGGTTACGCTGGCACGCCACAATCTTGAAAAAGAAGCGCCGAACGGCGTGGCAACCGAGATGCAGGACGAAGGTCTGATGCGTCGCGATCTCACCGCGCTGGAGTTTGTCACCATCGACAGCGCCAGCACCGAAGATATGGACGATGCGCTCTACGCTGAAGAGAGCGCCGACGGCAAACTGCACCTCACCGTTGCCATTGCCGATCCCACCGCCTGGATTGTTGAAGGCAGCAAGCTTGACGAAACGGCGAAAATCCGTGCGTTCACGAACTACCTGCCGGGCTTCAACATCCCAATGCTGCCGCGTGAACTGTCAGACGATCTCTGCTCGCTGCGCCCAAATGAAGTGCGTCCGGTCCTTGCCTGCCGCATGACCATTGCCGCAGATGGCGCGATTGAAGACGATATCGAGTTCTTTGCTGCCACCATCGAGTCGAAAGCCAAGCTGGCCTACGATAACGTCTCCGACTGGCTGGAAAATACCGGTAGCTGGAAACCAGAATCAGACGCCATTGCCGCGCAGATCCGTCTGCTGCATCGCATCTGTCTGAACCGCGGCGAGTGGCGTCAAACCCATGCGCTGGTGTTCAAAGATCGCCCGGATTATCGCTTTGTTCTGGGTGAGAAAGGCGAAGTGCTGGATATCGTGGCCGAGCCGCGACGCATTGCGAACCGCATCGTTGAAGAAGCGATGATTTCCGCCAACATCTGTGCCGCACGCGTGCTGCGCGACAAGCTGGGCTTTGGTATTTACAACGTCCATACCGGCTTCGATCCGGCGAATACCGAAGCGCTGGCGGCCCTGCTGAAAAATCACGACGTGCACGTCGATCCGGAAGAAGTGCTGACCCTGCCGGGCTTCTGCAAGCTTCGCCGCGAACTGGACGCGCAGCCATCGGGCTTCCTGGACAGCCGCATTCGTCGCTTCCAGTCCTTCGCTGAAATCAGCACCGAGCCTGGCCCGCACTTTGGTCTCGGCCTCGAAGCCTATGCGACCTGGACGTCACCGATCCGTAAGTATGGCGATATGGTTAACCACCGTCTGCTGAAAGCAATTATCAAAGGCGAAACCGTTGCCCGCCCTCAGGAGGAGACCACGCTGCAGATGGCCGATCGTCGCCGTCTGAACCGCATGGCAGAACGTGACGTTGGCGACTGGCTGTACGCACGCTTCCTGCAGGATAAAGCCGGTACGGATACCCGTTTCGCCGCCGAGATCATTGATATCAGCCGCGGGGGGATGCGCGTCCGTCTGGTCGATAACGGTGCTGTCGCGTTTATTCCGGCGCCATTCCTGCATGCTGTTCGCGATGAAATGGTCTGTAGTCAGGAAAACGGTACGGTGCAAATTAAAGGTGAAACAGTTTACAAAGTCACCGACGTGATTGACGTCACTATCGCTGAAGTCCGTATGGAAACCCGCAGTATTATCGCGCGTCCTGTCGCCTGATAACCTGTTCAATTGTCGGTCATTTCCTTTCCGGAAAGGCCGACAATTTTTCTTTTTATCCCCGCCACAAAATCATTATTTTTTCTTACTATTTTCAGTCTCCCCTCGCCCAAATTCGCCATAATTATCTACAGTAAAAGAGTGTTGTTATATTCGGTTACGTGAATTTTTATACGCTCAGTATCCTTTTAAATCTGACTCGTTTTATTATAAGAATTCAGGGAAAAACAATAAGTTCACTTCGGTTTTGCCGCTGCTTCTCAACGGAAAAGTCGACTGCAAATGAATAATTGGTGCGCTACTGAACAGCTGCGGGAGAAAACATGATGGACGATCTGGAGCAGAATTTGCTGTTTCGCTACATGGGAACCCACAGCCCATGGTGGCGCTTGTCAGCTGACAGCAACGCTCTGCACCTTGCCGCCAGTGAAAATGCCGATGTCACTCAGGTGATTGCGCTGGACGACGATCAGGCCGATCTCATCCGTCATTTAACCGTTATTACCTCCAGCATTTCCATGACGCTCTCGTTATTTGGGGAAGATGTCCCGGTTCACCTTGTGGGCCGTAAAATTACCCGTAATGAGTGGGCCGGTACGGCTTCCGCCTGGAACGATACGCCCTCCGTGGCGCGCGACCTGGCTCAGGGACTCTCTTTTGCGGAACAGGTGGTGTCAGAGGCTAACTCCGTGATTGTTATTCTCGATCAGAACGGCAATATTCAGCGTTTTAACCGATTGAGCGAAGAGTATACCGGCCTCAAAGAGCAAGAAGTGATTGGCCAGAACGTGTTTAAGCTCTTTATGAGCCGCAGCGAAGCGGCTGCCTCAAAACGCAATATTACCGGTTTCTTCCGCAACGGCAGCTCCTACGAAGTCGAACGCTGGATCAAAACGCGTAAAGGGCAACGACTGTTTCTGTTCAGAAACAAATTCGTTCACAGCGGCAGCGGTAAAAATGAAATTTTCCTTATCTGTTCCGGTACTGATATTACCGAGGAACGCCGCGCTCAGGAGCGGCTGCGCGTGCTGGCCAATACCGATACCATCACCGGCTTACCAAACCGCAATGCAATCCACGACCTGATCTCTGACGCCATCAGTCACCGCGGCGACACGCAGGTTGGCGTGGTGTATCTCGACCTGGATAACTTTAAAAAGGTCAACGACGCTTACGGGCATATGTTTGGCGATCAGCTGTTACAGGCTGTCGCGCTCGCCATTTTGAGCTGTCTTGATGAGGGACAGGTGCTGGCACGACTTGGCGGAGATGAGTTTATCGTCATGGCCACCCATACCTCTCAGGGCTCTCTGGAAGCGATGGCGTCGCGCATTTTAACCCGCCTGCGCCAGCCGTTCCGAATCGGCCTGATCGAAATTTACACCGGCTGTTCCCTGGGCATCGCCCTCGCCCCGCAGCACGGTAACGACCGGGAAAGCGTCATTCGTAACGCCGATACCGCCATGTACACCGCTAAAGAGAACGGCCGGGGCAAGTTCTGCGTCTTCTCGCCCGAGATGAACCAGCGCGTGTTTGAGTATCTCTGGCTGGATACCAACCTGCGTAAGGCGCTGGATAACGACCAGCTCCTGATCCACTACCAGCCTAAAATCACCTGGCGCGGCGAGGTCAGAAGTCTTGAAGCGTTGGTCCGCTGGCAATCGCCCGAACGCGGGTTGATCCCACCGCTGGAGTTTATCTCTTATGCCGAGGAGTCAGGGTTGATTGTGCCGCTGGGCCGCTGGGTGATGCTGGATGTGGTTCGCCAGGTGGCGAAATGGCGCGATAAGGGAATTAACCTGCGCGTGGCCGTGAACGTCTCTGCGCGTCAGCTGGCCGACCAGACTATCTTTAGCGACTTAAAGCAGGCGCTGAAGGATCTGAATTTTGAATACTGCCCGGTCGACGTTGAATTAACCGAAAGCTGTCTCATCGAGAACGAAGAGCTGGCGCTCTCCGTGATCCAGCAGTTCAGCAGGCTGGGGGCGCAAATTCATCTCGACGATTTTGGTACCGGCTACTCCTCCCTTTCTCAGCTGGCCCGCTTCCCTATTGACGCCATAAAACTCGATCAATCGTTCGTCAGGGATATTCATAAGCAGTCCATCTCCCAGTCTCTGGTGCGCGCCATCGTCGCGGTGGCGCAGGCGTTAAACCTGCAGGTGATTGCCGAAGGGGTCGAAAATGCAAAAGAAGACGCCTTTCTGACCAAGAACGGCGTCAACGAACGGCAGGGTTTTCTGTTTGCTAAGCCGATGCCCGCTGCCGCATTCGAGCGATGGCTAAAACGATATCAGGCGCGAAAACAGCATTAACTGGCTTTACGCAACCCCGCCGCGTGATGGCGGTTTTGCAGCATCACCAGACGCTCCATGTAGGCGATATCTTTCGGTTCCAGGCAGAAAGCCGCGTCAACCCAGTCTTCCGTGATGTCCATCAATTCACTGCGCGGCAATTGCAGAACGCGCGTACGGGCGCGCAGCATCGCTCTTACGCCATTCAGTTTTGGCCGTAGCGTGTCGATGAAGGTTCGTGTGGAGACATAGCTTTGTCCGGGTTCAAACAGGAGATCCACCAGGCCATGCTGTTCGTACCATTCCGCCGTATGGGATTCCCCCTTGTAGATGAGTTCTTCAGCCAGCTTCATTCCTGAACGGCGAGCTACCAGGGAATATCCCCCCATGCCCGGGAACAGGTTGAAAGCAATCTCGGGAAAACCTAAACGTGCATCGCGCTGCGCCAGAACGAAATGGTGCGCAAGAGCGGCCTCAAACCCGCCCCCTAACGCGCTGCCTTCGACCATGGCCAGCGAGATGGCCCCCGTATCAAACCCCCGGGAGGCCGCATGCACGCAATCGACACAGGCGCGCGCATAGGCCCGTAACGCTTCACGTCGACCGTGCTGAATGCACTCGACGAAAAACTGCAGGTCACCGCCCACATTGTACATCTCAGGCACCAGCGATCCGGTCACCCAAAAATCGACCGCAAAACCAGACTGGCGGACGAGCCATGAAAGGTTCATGATCTCCTCTATTAACGCATGGTTGAAGCAAGGACGTGGCTGAGCCCGCAACATCATCCAGACTGTATGTCGCTCTGCCTCGTAATAGCCTGACAGCTGGGTGAACCGTTCAGTATCGGTAAACAGTGTGCAGGTAGGCTGATTGATAACTGTCATAGTCTAATTCCTCTTATAAAAAAGCGCGTTGCGCGCAGTTTTAGACTAATCCACTCAATAAGCCCGCAGCATGAGGGGGAATAATTTTATCACTTCCGTTTATGTAATTTGGTTATTGCATTTTTTCCCTTCTCTTTTGAAGCCAATTTCTGCATCATTGAAAATATTAACTTTTCGCGCCTGGGGTGAGATTATGTCAACTATTGACGCACAAGCTGTAGCACAACGAATTGATACCGTGCTGGATATCCTGGTGGCGGGCGATTATCACTCTGCTATCCGTAATCTTGAGATCCTGAAGTCTGAACTTCTTGCTCAGAATGGCGCTGACGATGCGCCCGAAAACAGACAGCCAAAAGCGCCGTGGGAAGTTTAACCCCCACCGTTTCCGACCTCGTTTCGCTTTATTAAATGGATGCTATGAATTCCCGACAACAACTCATTTTGCAGATGGTCATCGATCAGGGACGCGTAAGCGTAGTCGATCTCGCTAAAACCACTGGCGTTTCTGAAGTCACCATCCGTCAGGATCTTAATCTGCTGGAAAAACAGAGCTACCTGCGTCGCGCGCACGGCTATGCGGTCCCGCTGGACAGTGATGACGTTGAGACGCGCATGATGAACAACTACGCGCTCAAACGTGAACTGGCGGAATTTGCTGCGTCCCTGGTGAACAACGGCGAGACCGTCTTTATTGAAAACGGCAGCAGTAATGCCCTTCTGGCGCGAACGCTTGCCGATCAAAAAGACGTTACCATTATCACCGTCAGCAGCTATATCGCGCATTTACTTAAAGAGACGCGCTGCGAGGTGATTCTGCTGGGCGGCATCTATCAGAAAAAAAGTGAAAGCATGGTTGGCCCGCTGACCCGTCAGTACGTCCAGCAGGTTCATTTCAGTAAGGCCTTTATCGGGATTGACGGCTGGCAGCCGGAGACAGGCTTTACCGGCCGGGATATGATGCGCTCTGACGTGGTGAATGCCGTACTGGAAAAAGAGTGCGAAGCCATTGTGCTCACCGACAGCTCTAAATTTGGTGCCGTTCACCCTTACACGATGGGTCCCGCTTCACGCTTTAGCCGCGTGATTACCGATGACCGTTTGAGCGAAGCGCATCGCAATAAACTCGAAGAGAGCGGTTTGATCGTCAATATTATTAAAGCCAGCGCCTGATTTCCCTCCGCGCCCGTATTTCGGGCGCACATGTCTTTCTCTGAGATGATTCTTAACCCTGCTTTAAGAGTTTTTACCTGTTTAACCTGCCCTAAAGTCGTAAAATTACTATTAGCGATATAACAGGAAGTGACTATCACCTGCGTGATGAAGTAACGCCTGCGCGACCAGCTTTCACGGGGAAAAGAATTAAGTATTCGATTAGTCTATACTTAACGTGTACATCTTTCCGTGAATCGATAATTCAGGAGAAAGTATTATGACCTTAACCAGCAAAAAATTAGCCGCCGCTGTTCTGGCAATCACTGTCGCTATGTCCCTGAGCGCATGCTCTAACTGGTCTAAACGTGACCGTAACACCGCGATTGGTGCCGGTGCCGGTGCTCTCGGTGGTGCAGTATTAACGGATGGTAGTACGCTGGGTACATTAGGTGGCGCTGCTGTCGGTGGTATTATCGGTCACCAGGTTGGCAAATAACTATTATCTAAGCCTTCCTCGATATTGCGATATTTAAACGCATTTCAGGTCTGACATACGCACGTATATAACACGAGCCACGGCAATTGCCGTGGCTCATTTATTTTAGCCGCCTGCCAGTTTGACTTTCATGCCTTTGGCTTCGAGCAGTGATTTAATTAAATCACGTTTATCACCCTGGATTTCGATAATGCCGTCCTTCACGGCCCCGCCGCATCCACATTTCTTTTTCAGCTCGGCAGCCAGCTTTGTCAGTTCAGCATCATCCAGATCAATACCGGAAATAAGGCAGACCCCTTTCCCCTTACGTCCGCTGGTCTGACGCTGAATGCGCACGATACCGTCCCCCTTAGGACGTTCCACTTTCGTTTTCGGTTCATCGATACGCCCGCTCTCGGTTGAGTAGACCAGACGGCTGTTGGAATCGGTCATTACGCCCCCTTTTTCAGCGATGCGTTGATAGCCTTAAGCGTCTCTGCCGGGTTTGCAGACTGCGTCACCGGACGCCCGATAACCATATAGTCAACGCCCGCCGCCAGCGCCTGCTCAGGCGTCATGATGCGACGCTGATCGCCCACGTCGCTGCCCGCAGGACGGATCCCCGGCGTAACGAGTTTAAAATCCTGGCCCAGCGCTGATTTGAAACGTACCGCTTCCTGCGCGGAGCAGACTACGCCATCCAGGCCGCACTGCTGCGTCAGACGCGCGAGACGTTCGGCATGTTCCGCAGGTGACAACGTCACGCCAAGGTCGCGTAAATCATTTTCGTCCATACTGGTCAGCACGGTGACGGCGATAAGCAGCGGCGCGTCGTTACCGAACGGCAGGAGCGCCTCACGGGCAGCGGTCATCATTCTTGCCCCACCCGACGCATGGACGTTGACCATCCATACGCCCAGCTCGGCGGCTGCAGCAACGGCGTGGGCCGTGGTGTTCGGAATATCATGGAATTTGAGGTCGAGGAAAACGTCAAAGCCGCGCTGTTGCAGATCGCGAACGATTTGCGGTCCAAACAGCGTGAACATCTCTTTGCCAACTTTCAGGCGGCAATCGCGAGGGTCGATACCGTCGACGAACGCCAGTGCAGCGTCACGCTTATTGTAATCAAGCGCAACAACAACAGGAGAATCCGTAATTACGCGGGAAGTGGAGGATGTAACAGACGTCATGACCAGCCCTTTTCGTCTATGGGCGCGCAGCGGCGCGGAACAGATAAACGGCCAGCATTCTACCTGCCGACGCCGCAAATTGACAGAATCCATTTATCTGCCTGCCAGGCCGGCAAACCGCACGGTGCTCAGAAAACGTTAAATACCATCAGCATGTTGTAACTAAAATAAAGGCTTTTAAAAAATTACTGCCCGTCCAGGCCGCGGATGGGCTTGATGGTGGACCAGGCCCGGCAGGACGGACAATGCCAGTAGAGCGTGTAGGCGGTAAAACCACACTTCTGGCAACGGTAGCGCGGTTTGCTGCGCACCTGCTCGCCAACCATGTCGCGCAGCACCATCAGGCTCTCTTTCGCGCGCCCTTCTTCCGCATCGTTCAGGTGGTAATCCATCAGCTTATGGAAGACCCGCATGGTCGGATGACGCTGAAGCTGTCGGGTGATATAGACCTGCGCGGTGTCGCCCCCCTCATACTGCTCAACAACGTCAGCAAGCATCAGTTCCGCGGTTGCGCCGGTATTCTCTTCCACGCAGCGACGCAGAAATGCCACCCACTCTTCCCGCTTGTCCAGCTGTTGATAGCAGGTTTGCAGCATTTCCAGCGTTTCACTGACCAGCTCTTTGTCCTGGTCGATAACCCGCAGCAGGCTTTCAACGGCTTTGGCGTAGTCGCCATTCGCCATAAAAACGCGCCCCATCATGATGGAGATACGGGCGCTGTTGCGGTCCGCGGCGGCACCTTTCTTCAGCAACGCCATGGCTTTGTCCATGTCGTCATTGCCCATCTGCTGAAGGGCAAGCTCACAGTAGAAATGGGCGATCTCAACGCGCTGCTTATCTTTACCCAGCTTTACCAGACGTTCAGCCGTATCAATGGCTTTCTGCCAGTCGCTGGTGGCCTGATATATCTGCAGGAGCTGCTGCAGCGCGCCGATGCGGAAATCTGTTTCATCCACCAACTGTGCGAACATATCTTCCGCGCGATCGTACAGCCCCGCAGCCATGTAATCTCGTCCCAACTGCTGTACGGCCAGCAGTCGTTGATCGTAGGTCAGCGAGGCGCTTTCCATCAGGGTCTGGTGAATACGAATGGCGCGGTCAACCTCGCCGCGCGAGCGGAACAGGTTCCCCAGGGTAAGATGGGCTTCAACGGTCCCCGTGTCCTCTTTCAGCATGTCGAGGAACAGGTCTACCGCTTTGTCCTGCTGATTGCTCAGGAGGAAGTTCACCCCCGCAACGTAGTCGCGGGAGAGCCGGTTGGCCTCATCCTGTTTTGTTTGTTGCGCACTTCTGCGGCCCATATACCAGCCATAGGCTGCGGCGACAGGCAAAAGCAGAAACAACAACTCCAGCATCGTCGATTATTCCTTCACGACCGGCACGCCAGAGCTTTCCGGCATGTCGGACGCAGGCGCAATGTGATGTTCGAGTCGTTTGATTTTACGTTCAGCGCGCGCAAGCGAAACACGGACTTTTAACCAGAACAAACCGCAAACCAGCCAGCCAATGGCAAAGCCTGCAGCAAATAAGACCGCGAGCAGGCTCGACACGCGATACTCGCCCTGTGCCAGCAGATAGTTAAACGTCACCTGCTGATCGTTTTGTGCACCCAATGTGACTGAAATGACAAAAATCGCCAATACCAGTAAGAAAATGAGTAAATATTTCACATTACTTCCCGTTATGTGGTTCAAGCGAATAAAGTATGTTCAACTTACCGCAATCAGCCTTATAAACTACCATTTTAGTGACGGGCGCGAAACGGAAAAAGTGACGCGCCAGTCATGGATCTATGGGCAAAATGCGCAATATCAACCTTCAGGCGTCCGTTTGGTCCCTTTCGGCTATTTCTTCTTTCTCTTCCGGCGGTGGCGTTAGCGGGCCGCAGAATCGTTCAGCCAGCCAGGTCGCCAGCATCACCAGCATCCACGAGATGAGCGTGGCGACGACCAGGTCCCGTGGCCAGTGCATCCCCAGCAGTAAGCGGCTGCCCATCACTCCCGTCGCCCAGACCAGTAAAATCACGATGGTGACCGTTCGACGTCTAGGCCAAAGCAGCCCAACCCCCAGCAGCGCCCAGCTGGCGGCAAACATGGTATGGCCAGAAGGAAACGCGAACCCGGTCTCTTTCTGCCAGTGTTTTCGCAAGAATTTCGGGATATCCTGCTGTTCCGCAAGCTGTTCTTTGACCAGCGCGCCGCGATCTTTACGCTTTAAAGTGTAGAACTCATCCACCGGAACATGGTGCGTTTTTTCCAGCCAGACGACAAAAGGACGCGGCTCCTGAACGCGATCTTTCACCCAGGATTTTACGCCCTGACCGATAAGGATAGCGCCACCGAGGATCGCAAAGAGCATTAGCGCCGCGCGCAGACGAAAGCGCAGGCACCACAGAAACCAGGCGCACAGGAGGACGTGGGTGATAATTCCCCAGGGCTGGGTGACCGTTTCCGTAATCCAGTATAACGTTTTCAGCCACGTGGCGTTCTGCCCGGGCTGCCACATCCACCCTGAAAGCCATACGGCCAAAGGCATAATCAGTAAAATGGCCGCACCTGCTGCCGTACGTCTGGCGATTGAATGCATGTCTTCTCCTTTTTGCTAAGCGCCACAATCATAACTGAAATTTGTTCGCTGGGTGGAGATGTCGGATCGTGCTTTTAACGGTCATATCGCATGGTGCCCATTAGGCGAACCTGCTGAGCTTGTGGCAAAATAAACTGATACAGAAAGCAAAACAGGGCACAGGCACGAAACGTGTCAGCCTACTCTGGAGAATCACATGCAGCTTAAACGTGTGGCAGAAGCCAAACTGCCAACCCCATGGGGCGATTTCCTGATGGTGGGTTTTGAAGAACTGGCAACCGGACAGGATCATGTCGCACTGGTGTATGGCGACATTTCAGGGCAGACGCCGGTGCTGTCCCGCGTCCATTCAGAGTGTCTCACCGGCGACGCGCTGTTCAGCCTGCGCTGTGATTGCGGTTTCCAGCTGGAAGCGGCCCTTTCTCACATTGCTGAAGAAGGCCGCGGCGTGCTGCTTTATCACCGTCAGGAAGGGCGTAACATTGGTTTGCTGAATAAAATCCGCGCCTACGCGCTTCAGGACCAGGGCTACGATACGGTTGAAGCCAACCATCAGCTCGGTTTTGCCGCTGACGAACGTGATTTCACCTTATGCGCCGATATGTTCAAGCTGCTGGGCGTAGACGAAGTTCGTCTGCTGACCAATAACCCGAAAAAAGTGGAAATCCTGACCGAAGCCGGGATCAACATCGTAGAACGTGTACCGCTGATTGTCGGCCGTAACCCGAAAAACGCCCACTACCTTGATACCAAAGCCGCCAAAATGGGCCATCTGCTGAAAGAGTGATGCTACCTGAAATTGATGACAAACCCTGTTATCGACAACTTAGCCGTTTTTTGCCGGGTGTCGCTGCGCTTACCCGGCCTACTATAATTTGTAGGCCCGTGCAAGCGTAGCGCCGCCGGGCGAAACGTACATCAAGCACTTTGTCAGCAGTCTGAGCCCGGCATGCGTGCCGGGCTCGTTTCATCAATCCAGCATCTTACGAATCACGTAATGTAAAATGCCGTCGTTCTGGTAGTAGGTCAGCTCGGTTGCCGTGTCAATACGGCACCGACAATCCAGCACCTCGGTTTTCCCGTCTGCCCGCGTTAACGTTACCGGCACCGTTTTACCCGGCTGCAGGTTTTGCAGGCCGCTAATATCAATCTGCTCTTCCCCGGTCAGACCCAGCGTTTTACGCGTCACGCCCTGCGGGAACTCAAGCGGCAGGATCCCCATGCCGATCAGATTCGAACGGTGAATACGTTCGAACGATTCGGCAATGACCACCCGAACGCCAAGCAGGCGCGGGCCTTTCGCCGCCCAGTCGCGGCTGGAGCCGGAACCGTACTCTTTCCCGGCAATCACCGCCAGCGGCGTCCCTTCCTGTTGGTATTTGACCGCCGCATCATAAATCGACACGACTTCCGTCCCCGGCAGATGGCGCGTCATGCCCCCTTCCACGCCCGGCACCATTTCGTTACGAATGCGGATGTTGGCAAAGGTCCCGCGCATCATGACTTCATGGTTACCGCGGCGCGAACCGTAGGAGTTAAAATCGCGGCGTTCGACACCCCGGCTTTGCAGGTAACGGCCTGCCGGGCTATCGGCTTTGATGCTCCCCGCCGGAGAGATATGATCCGTCGTGACGGAATCCCCCAGCATGGCCAGGATACGCGCGCCATGGATATCCTTAAGCGGCGCCGGCTCGGCCTGCATCTCATCAAAGAACGGCGACAGACGAATATAGGTCGAGTCATCCTGCCAGCCATAGGTATCCGAACCTGCAACGTTGATGGCTTTCCATTCCGGCGTGCCTTCAAAGACTTCCGCGTACTCTTTGCGGAACATCTCGGTAGAGACCTTCTCAACGGCCAGCGCGATTTCACGTGAAGAAGGCCAGATATCTTTCAGATAGACAGGATCATTCTTACGATCGTGACCAATCGGATCGGTCACCAGGTTGATATTCATGTTCCCGGCTAGGGCATAAGCCACCACCAGCGGCGGCGAAGCAAGCCAGTTGGTTTTCACCAGCGGGTGAATGCGCCCTTCAAAGTTTCGGTTACCTGAAAGGACGGCGCCGACCGTCAGGTCACCCTGCTTGATCGCCGTTTCGATAGGTTCAGGCAGTGGCCCGGAATTACCAATACAGGTCGTACAGCCGTAGCCCACGAGATTAAAGCCCAGCTCGTCCAGGTACGACGTCAGTTTGGCCTGAGCCAGGTAATCCGACACCACTTTGGATCCCGGTGCCAGCGAGGCCTTAACCCACGGTTGAGGTTTTAGCCCAAGCTCTACCGCTTTCTTAGCCAGCAGACCGGCCGCCATTAATACGCTGGGGTTGGAAGTATTGGTGCAGGAGGTGATGGCGGCAATCACAACCGCGCCGTCCGGAAGCTGATACTGATGTCCGTTCAGAACATAGTCGACGGGACGATGGTCTTTCTGCGCCACGTTCACTTCAAGGGCATTGCTGTCGGCAAACGCTTTTGGCACGTCGGTCAGCGCAACCCTGTCCTGCGGGCGTTTCGGCCCCGCGAGGCTCGCTTCGACGCTTCCCATATCGAGTTCAAGCGTGCTGGTGAAAACAGGCTCATCGCCCGGATTGCGCCACATGCCCTGCGCTTTGGTGTACGCTTCCACCAGCGCGACCTGCTCTTCGCTGCGGCCGCTGAGGCGCATGTACTCCAGCGTGACGTCGTCAATGGGGAAAAAGCCGCAGGTGGCACCGTATTCCGGCGCCATATTGGCAATGGTGGCGCGGTCGGCCAGCGGCAGTGAATCCAGTCCGTCACCGTAGAATTCGACAAACTTGCCTACCACACCATGCTTGCGCAGCATCTGGGTGACGGTCAGCACCAGGTCGGTGGCGGTAATGCCTTCAGAGAGCTTTCCGGTCAGCTTGAAGCCCACCACATCCGGAATAAGCATGGATACCGGCTGGCCGAGCATGGCGGCTTCCGCTTCAATACCGCCGACGCCCCAGCCCAGCACGCCCAGACCGTTGATCATGGTGGTATGTGAATCCGTGCCCACCAGCGTGTCCGGATAAGCCACCCACTCTTTATCCTGCAATTCGCTCCAGACGGCTTTACCTAGATATTCAAGGTTTACCTGGTGACAAATGCCGGTGCCTGGCGGTACCACGCTAAATCGGCTGAACGCCTGCTGTCCCCACTTCAGGAAGACGTAGCGCTCGTGGTTACGCTCCATCTCGAGACGAACGTTTTCACCAAAGGCATCGTCATCACCGAAGTGGTCAACGGTCACGGAGTGGTCAATGACGAGGTCAACGGGGGAAAGCGGGTTAACCTTTGCCGTATCTCCGCCGAGACGCTTCACGGCTTCGCGCATCGCGGCTAAATCAACCACGGCCGGAACACCGGTAAAGTCCTGCATCAGCACCCTTGCCGGGCGGTAGGCGATTTCTCTGTCGGCATGGGCCTTCTCAAGCCACCCTGCCAGCGCCTGTATATCATCGAGCGTGACGGATTCACCGTCCTGCCAGCGCAAGAGATTTTCAAGTAAAACTTTCAAGGACTTGGGTAAACGCGAAGTGTCCCCAAGCGTTCTGGCAGCCAGCGGCAGGCTGTAGTAATGCCAGGTTTTATTTTCTGCCTGTAATGTGTCCTTACTGGCTTCGCGTAGGGTTAACGACATAAGCTCCTCCTTAATCACAGAGATGTCCCGACAATCATCAGGGCTGTAATTAAAGATAACACAAAGATGTCGTAACGTTTTGATAACAACCCAAATTGATAAATTTCGGATTGGTCCACAAGGGGGAAACAAAAAACCCCGCCGTAGCGAGGTTTTACAATTTAGTGGAGCGCCAGCCAGATGAGCTGACTCCAGAACAGAATCGACACGGTAAAAACGCCGATCCACGACCAGTATTTGTGAGACGTCATGTTATTCATCATAGGGACACCAGGCATTATTTATAAAAATTCCGAGGTTGTTCCTCAGTGCTATATTGCTGATGTGTATTTATTAAAGAGTACAAAAGTGCAGAGTCGATATTCAGACTATTTGCATCATTACGCAATAAACTAAATTATTGTTTTTTGGGTTCGTCTTCTGCGAACACATCAATAAACGCTTGCTGCTGCGGCGTCAGTTTCCAGGACGCAGGTACAACAGTTGCAGGTGCTTTACGCCCTCTGTGGCCGTTGTCACGATGCTGACACATCTGTTTTACCGAAGCGGTACGTACCGTCACTGCCATATTTAACCCCAATATCTCCAGGCCAGGAGAGCAACAGCCACCCAAAACAAGGCGGAGACGAGAAAGACCGCCAGCCAGGCTTTACGCTTGAGCGCAGGATCCCTTTGCGGTTCTTCACTTCCTGAAGGCATTGCTAACCTCATACAATCGACATCGCTTATCATTTAGGACCAAACAATTGGTACAATTAATCATCTGTTGAGATAAATCCTAAAGAAACTTTAGCCGAAAAGCCAGTGAATTTACGCACCGGGAGGTATGAAATATTCAATCTTTTGACCAGAAATAAATTATTGAAAAGAAAAATTTGCGGAGGCGTAAATTAGTTTCTACTTTTGTCGCCAATTCACGACATTAAAACCTTACAAAGCAAATGGCTAATGACATTATATGGCAGGGAAAGCAGATGATGATAATTCTAATTTAGCTTTGAGGCGTTATTTCGGTATCTTTCCCTGGGGGAAAGATACCGGGTGTGATTATTTTTCGGGGAGTTTGATGTCTTTAAACATCTCTTCAATATCTTCATTTGAGCGTAATGCCACGGCGGTATCCACCACGTCACGCGTTAAATGAGGGGCAAAGCGCTGAATAAAATCATACATATAGCTGCGCAGGAAGGTGCTGCGGCGGAACCCAATTTTTGTGGTGCTATGGCTGAAAACGTCGTGCGCATCAAGACGCACCAGGTCAGGGTCTGACACCGGATCGACCGCCATGCTGGCGATGACGCCCACGCCCAATCCAAGCCGGACATAGGTCTTAATCACGTCGGCATCGGTCGCGGTAAAGACAATGCGCGGCGTTAACCCTGCCCGGTTAAATGCCGTATCAAGCTCGGACCGGCCGGTAAAGCCAAACGTATAGGTCACCAGAGGATACTGGGCCAACTCTTCGATAGTGACCGACCCTTTACCCGCCAGGGGATGATCGGGGGTCACCACAATAGAGCGGTTCCAGTGGTAGCACGGGAGCATCACCAGATCGTCATACAGGTGAAGCGCTTCGGTGGCGATGGCAAAGTCTGCATTCCCCTTAGAGACGGCTTCAGCGATTTGCGTTGGCGAGCCCTGGTGCATATGCAACGAGACGCGAGGATAACGCTCGATAAAGCCTTTGATCACGCCGGGTAGCGCATAGCGCGCCTGAGTATGCGTCGTAGCAATATACAGCGAGCCTTTATCCGGCCAGGTATGCTCCCCCGCCACAGACTTGATCGCATCGACTTTAGAGAGGACTTCACGCGCAATGCGGATGATTTCCTGCCCTGCAGGCGTCACCTGAGTGAGATGCTTACCGCTGCGGGCGAAGATCTGAATGCCTAACTCATCCTCCAGCATACGAACTTGTTTGCTGATGCCCGGTTGCGAGGTATATAGCCCCTCGGCGGTAGAAGAGACGTTAAGGTTATGATTCACCACCTCAACGATATAACGAAGCTGCTGTAATTTCATGCCAGACCATCCGATTTAGCGCATGCGGTCATTCGCTTAAGACGATTTAATAATAAGAAACAGGTTAACTATAACCACTATATCATTTATAGCCTGACTGTATAGTACGGAACAAAAAATAATAACAAGGTAATAAAAAAGGGCCGGAAATCCGGCCCTTTTACAGGTAAGTTACGGTTAGGAAAGATTATTTCTTGCCTTCAACCCATTTGCCATCGACAAAGAAGGCTGACCATCCGGTCGCTTTACCCTCTTTCTCTGCCGCAACATACTGCTGCTTAGTTTTACGGCTAAAACGCACCACGGTTTTGTTGCCTTCCGGATCCTGCTGCGGCGCATCGGCCAGATAACGCAGTTTCTCCGGCAGACGATCGCGGAAGCGATATAGCTCTTCCACCAGCGGCGCGCGGGTTTCGCGCGATTTCGGGAAGGTGTTGGCGGCCAGGAAGACACCTGCCGCGCCGTCACGCAGCACGAAGTACGCGTCGGATTTCTCACACGGCAGCTCCGGCAGCGGAACCGGATCTTCCTTCGGCGGGGCCACTTCACCGTTACGCAGAATTTTGCGCGTGTTTTTACATTCGTCGTTGGTACAGGCCATGTACTTACCGAAACGCCCCATTTTCAGGTGCATTTCAGAACCACACTTCTCGCACTCCACAATCGGGCCGTCATAGCCTTTAATGCGGAACTCGCCCTCTTCAATCTCATACCCGTCACACGTTGGGTTATTACCGCACACGTGCAGCTTGCGTTTTGGATCGATCAGGTAGCTGTCCATTGCCGTGCCGCATTTTTTGCAGCGGCGCTTGGCACGCAGAGCGTTCGTTTCCGCATCGTCACCTTCCAGCACGTTGAGAACTTCGTTCTCCGGCACCAGGTTGATGGTGGTTTTGCAGCGCTCTTTTGGCGACAGCGCATAGCCGGAGCAGCCCAGGAACACGCCCGTGGTGGCAGTACGGATCCCCATCTTGCGGCCACAGGTTGGGCAGTCGATGCTGGTCAGTACCATCTGATTAGGCAGCATGCCGCCCTCTTCAGGGTCTTTCTCCGCCTTTTCAAGCTGGTCGGTGAAATCGCTGAAGAAGCTGTCGAGGACCTTTTTCCATTCCGCCTGGTGGCTGGCAACCTGGTCGAGACTGTCTTCCATTTGCGCGGTGAAATCGTAGTTCATCAGCTCGCGGAAGTTGGCTTCCAGACGATCGGTGACGATCTCACCCATTTTTTCCGCATAGAAACGACGGTTTTCAACACGGACGTAACCGCGATCCTGAATCGTCGAGATAATTGACGCGTAGGTCGACGGACGGCCAATACCGCGTTTTTCCAGCTCTTTTACCAGAGATGCTTCACTGAAGCGTGCCGGTGGCTTGGTGAAGTGCTGAGCCGGGATCAGCTCAACCAGAGACAGTTCATCACCTTTGTTCACCGCAGGCAGCGTTCGGTCTTCATCACCTTTACGCAGCGCAGGCATCACTTTTGTCCAGCCGTCGAAACGCAGAATACGACCGCGCGCCTTGAGACGGAAATCACCCGCGCCAACGGTCAGCGTGGTGGAGTCGTACTGGGCCGGGGTCATCTGGCACGCCACGAACTGACGCCAGATCAGCTGATACAGCTTCTGCGCGTCGGCTTCCATATCTTTCAGCGATTCAGCCAGCACGGAGACATCAGAAGGACGAATCGCTTCGTGCGCTTCCTGAGAATTCTCTTTACTGGCGAACTGGTTAGCGCTTTCCGGCAGGTATTTCTTACCGAAGTTGTCGCTGATGTAGCCACGCACCATGTTGACCGCGTCCTGACTCAGGTTGGTTGAGTCGGTACGCATGTAGGTGATGTAACCTGCTTCATACAAGCGCTGGGCCATCATCATGGTCTTCTTCACGCCGTAACCCAGACGGGTGCTCGCCGCCTGTTGCAGGGTGGAGGTGATAAACGGCGCACCAGGCTTGCTGCTGGTCGGCTTGTCTTCACGTTCCAGCACCTGATAGCGTGCCTTTTCCAGCAGCGCCACGGCGGCCATGGTCTGGTCGCGGTTTTCCGGGCGGAAAGGCTTATCGTTCTGGTGGCTTACCTGCAGCGGCAGAGCGTCACCGCCCGGCGTGGTCACACTGGCATCGACTTCCCAGAACTCTTCCGGCACGAAGGCTTTAATTTCGCGCTCGCGCTCAACGACCAGACGCACGGCGACGGATTGCACACGACCTGCGGACAGGCCACGGGCAATCTTTTTCCACAGCAGTGGAGAAACCATGTAGCCCACAACGCGGTCCATAAAGCGACGCGCCTGCTGGGCGTTAACACGGTCGATGTTTAGCTCGCCCGGCTTCTCAAACGCCTGACGAATCGCATTCTTCGTAATTTCGTTAAACACTACGCGGCTGTAGCGTTTGTCATCACCCCCGATCACTTCCCGCAGGTGCCACGCAATGGCTTCCCCTTCGCGGTCAAGGTCGGTTGCGAGATAGATGTGGTCTGCTTTTTCAGCCAGCTGCTTCAGCTCGTTAACGACTTTTTCTTTCCCTGGAAGCACTTCATATTGTGCATCCCAGTTATGCCATGGGTTAACACCCATGCGGTTGACAAGCGCGCTACGTTCATCCTTTTTAGGCTTTTTAGCCCCTTTGGTGGAGGTAGAGTCTGCGCTCTTTTTGCTGGCTGAGCCACTGGTCGGCAAATCGCGGATATGACCAACGCTGGACTTAACCACGTAGTCATTACCCAGATACTTATTGATCGTTTTGGCTTTTGCCGGGGACTCAACGATGACGAGAGCTTTACCCATATTCACCTTTACCTAATTTAATTCTTCCAGGAATACGCCGCACGTTGATTTCCCTTCCGCTGACGACGAGCCAATGATATTGCGACTGCGTCAGGAGATATCAACCCCTTTGTCTTACCGGGCGTTAAAGAAAAGACGCCCAGGTGATTGAGTTCTCGGGTATTTTTCTCACATCTCGTGTAATTCGTGACGAATTCCCGGTTGAATGTCAAGCAATTCTGTTGCCAGAATGACGAAAGCGCACACTCTACCTGATAAAATTCGTTACGCAACTTTATTAGCATGCAAAAGCAAATCCTGCCAGCCAGGCCCCTGCACCTTATCCCCTCACATTACAGGGAAAATTTGCCCCCAAAGCGCCCTCGGCGTAGACTATTGTCACTGTTTAAGGAGTGGATTATGCAGAATACGACCCAACCTATTGACCGAGCCTCTCTGCTTATCGAAGCAAACAAGCTTATTCGTGACCATGAAGATACGCTGGCAGGCATTGAAGCCACCGGCGTAGAGCAGCGAAATGGCGTGCTGGTTTTCAGCGGCGAATACTTCCTTGATGAACAGGGCTTACCGACCCCGAAAAGCACCGCCGTGTTTAACATGTTTAAATACCTGGCACATACGCTTTCCGAGAAATATCACCTGGTCGATTAACGCAAAACGCGAGGCATAAGCCTCGCGTTTTTGTTTACAGCAGCGGTTTTTGTCCACGCTGTAGCCAGCGGAGCAGCAGGCGGTCCGCGCTTTCTGCCGCACTGTTGGTAAAGCGGTCAAGGAGTCGCTTGCGCTGGGCAAAGCGGACGCCCACCAGTTCCCGGCCTTCCATCAGGTTGAGCAGCAGATCGTCGCTGGTTCCGACTTCATCCACCAGCCCTTTCTCCTGCGCCTGAACGCCGTACCAGTGCTCACCCGTTGCGACCTGCTCAATGTCCAGCGTCGGGCGCATACGGTGCACAAAGTCTTTAAAGAGATGATGCGTTTCGTTGAGATCCTCACGGAATTTTTGGCGCCCTTCTTCCGTGTTTTCCCCCAGCAGCGTCAGGGTGCGTTTGTACTGACCCGCGGTGTGAAGCTCGATATCAATCTCTTTATTTTTCAGGAAGCGGTTAAAGTTCGGGATTTGTGCGACCACGCCGATCGAGCCGATAATCGAGAACGGTGCGGCCACAATTTTGTCCGCCACGCAGGCCATCATGTAGCCACCACTCGCTGCCACTTTATCTACGGCCACGGTCAGCGGGATCTGTTTTTCACGCAGGCGCTGCAGCTGAGAGGCCGCCAGGCCGTAGCCGTGCACCACGCCTCCCGGGCTTTCAAGACGAACAACGACCTGATCCTGCGGCGTCGCCACGGCCAGCACGGCAGTGACCTCTTCGCGCAAAGACGCGACTTCATGCGCATCCATGCTGCCTTTAAAATCGAGCACGTAAACCCGTGGCGTGACCTTATCCTGTGGCGTATTGAGCTTCGCCTTTGCCTTTGCCGCTTTGGCTTCCTGCTTATGCTTTTTCTTCTGCGCTTTGAGCCACAGCTTCTGTTGATGACTATCAAGCAGGGCCAGAGACATCTCTTCCTGCATCTCTTTATACTGCTCGCTCAGGCGGGTGATGCGTAACTCCCCACGCTGACGCTTGCGCTGCGTCAGGTTGACAATCAGAACGGCAACCACCGCAATGGCAATCACCACCGTCGCGATTTTCGCCAAAAACAACCCATATTGAGAAAGTAATTCCACGCGTTCCACCTTGATTTAACCACGAATCTTTCACGGCAGTGTACAACACCCCTGCCCATGCGTCTCGCTCGTGACACTACCTCTGCGAGGCGCCTTCAGGAATCCCCGGTCTGGCGTTTAAATATTTGCAAATTGTTAATTTTACAGCAATGCGTCCTGTAGACTGATTGAATTATCAGGCGAATTCGGGCATAAAGCCGAAAAGTCACAAAAGAAGGCGTGTTTAAGTCACCGTGCGCCGAGGAGTCACCTTGCATTATCAACCGCAAAAAAATCTGCTGCAGAACCGCATCATTCTTGTCACTGGGGCCAGCGACGGGATTGGCCGTGAAGCGGCGCTGACCTACGCTGAGTATGGCGCGAGCGTCATCCTGACCGGCCGCAACGAAGAAAAACTTAAAGGGGTGGCGCAGGAGATTGAAGCCGCAGGTGGGATTCCTGCTCGCTGGTACACGCTCGATCTGCTCACCTGCACGCCCGCGTCATGTCAGGAGCTTGCTCACCGCATCAGCACCCATTACCCGCGCCTGGACGGCGTACTGCATAATGCCGGCTTGCTTGGCGAAGTTCGCCCGATGGATGAACAGGATCCCGAGATCTGGCAGGAGGTCATGCAGGTCAACGTCAACGGGACGTTTTTCCTGACCCAGGCACTCCTTCCTTTATTACTCAAATCGGATTCGGGTTCACTGGTGTTCACCTCCTCCAGCGTAGGCCGTGAGGGGCGCGCAAACTGGGGTGCCTATGCCGTGTCAAAATTCGCGACCGAAGGCATGATGCAGGTGCTGGCAGAGGAGTACCAAAGCCGCCATCTGCGCGTAAACTGCATTAACCCGGGCGGTACGCGCACAAAAATGCGCGCCAGCGCCTTCCCGACGGAAGACCCGCAGAAGCTGAAAACGCCGGCAGACATTATGCCGCTCTATCTCTGGCTGATGGGCGACGACAGCCGCCGCAAAACCGGGATGACCTTTGACGCCCAGCCGGGCCGTAAACCAGGAATCTCGCAATGAGTGAAGAACGTCATCAGCAGCGCCAGCAGCGTCTGAAGGAACAGGTTGATGCGCGCGTCGCGGCCGCTCAGGACGAGCGCGGGATCGTCATCGTCTTTACCGGCAACGGCAAAGGGAAAACCACGGCCGCATTCGGCACGGCGACACGCGCCGTCGGCCACGGTCAGAAGGTCGGCGTTATCCAGTTTATTAAAGGTGAGTGGCCTAACGGCGAGCGTAATCTGCTTGAGCCTCACGGCGTTGAGTTCCAGGTGATGGCGACCGGCTTTACGTGGGACACTCAGAACCCCGAAACCGATACCGCAGCCTGTCTGGCCGTCTGGGAGCACGCCAAAAGAATGCTGGCCGATCCCTCACTCAACCTGGTTCTGCTGGATGAGATCACCTATATGGTCGCCTACGACTATTTGCCGCTGGACACCGTGCTTAATGCCCTGAAAAACCGTCCCGCCCATCAGACGGTCATCATCACGGGGCGCGGGTGTCATCGGGATATTCTGGAGCTGGCAGATACCGTCAGCGAGCTGCGTCCGGTTAAACATGCGTTTGATGCGGGCATCAAAGCGCAAATAGGGATTGATTACTAAAGAATAAAGCCCGGTATCTTCACCGGGCTTTTACATTAACCGTTGTTATTACGGCTGCCAGAGCGGCGGTTGCTGCTCACCTGGCTGTGACGCTTCACCGCACGGCGAATCTGATTCGCCTTCATGCGGCGACGATCTTTTTCCACCGCCACTTTAGAGGTGGTTTCCGGCGTCAGACCGACCAGCTCGCGCAGATAGTTGGTCTGGGTCAGATCCAGTTCGGTATAACCCCCACGCGGCAGGCCTTTTGGCAGCAGGATGTCGCCGTAACGGACACGGATCAGGCGGCTAACCTGCACACCTACCGCTTCCCAGAGACGACGCACCTCGCGGTTGCGGCCTTCGGTCAGGGTCACGTTATACCACTGGTTGATGCCTTCCCCACCGGTAAATTTGATGGTTTTGAACGCCGCAGGACCGTCTTCCAGCTGAACGCCACGCGACAGGTCGCGCAGTTTATTCTCGTCAACCTGGCCGAACACACGCACGGCGTATTCACGTTCCACTTCACGGCTTGGGTGCATCAGACGGTTTGCCAGTTCACCATCGGTAGTAAACAGCAGCAGACCGCAGGTATTCACGTCCAGACGACCAACGGCAATCCAGCGAGCGCCACGCAGTTTAGGCAGACGGTCAAACACCGTCGGGCGACCTTCCGGGTCATTGCGGGTACACAGCTCGCCTTCCGGCTTGTAGTAAGCCAGCACGCGGCAGATCTGCTCAGCGGACTCTTTCACGGAGATAAGATGACCGTCGATACGGATCTTTAGCCCCGGTACGATTTCTACGCGGTCACCCAGCGTGGCGATTTTACCGTCCACACTCACGCGGCCCGCTTCAATAATGGCTTCGATTTCACGGCGTGAACCGTGGCCGGCACGCGCCAGCACTTTCTGTAACTTCTCGCTCATTGAGCTTCCTCAGGTGTCGCCTTCACAGGCGTCGAATCAGGTCAAAAGAGGGCCGAGCCCTGCTTTGATGGCCGCGTAGTATATCTGCTTATACCATTACAAGAAAGGCTTTACGTCACCCACGCCTTCACGAATCACTTCCGGTGCATCTTCGGTTAAGTCGACCACGGTGGTCGGCTGCTGGCCGAGATAACCGCCGTGAATAATCAGCTCGACCACCTTCTCCAGACGATCTTTGATCTCTTCCGGATCGGACTCGGTAAACTCGCTGCCGGGCAGCATCAGCGAGGTAGACAGCATTGGTTCACCGAGGGTTTCCAGCAGCGCCTGCGCAATCGGGTTCGACGGCACGCGCATGCCGATGGTTTTACGTTTTTCCTGCAGCAGACGACGCGGCACTTCTTTGGTCCCTTTCAGGATGAAGGTGTAGTTGCCCGGCGTGTTGTTCTTAATCAGGCGAAACGCCACGTTATCCACATAAGCATAGGTGGACAGCTCAGAGAGATCGCGGCACATCAGGGTAAAGTTATGGCCGTCCGGCAACTGGCGAATACGGCAAATGCGTTCCATCGCCCCTTTATCTTCAATTTTGCAGCCCAGCGCGTAGCCGGAATCGGTCGGGTAGACAATCACGCCGCCTTTGCGGACGATCTCCACGGCCTGGTTAATCAGGCGTGGCTGCGGGTTATCCGGATGGATATAGAAAAACTGACTCATACTTCCCTCTCTTCAATTTGCTGCGGCTGTTCCCATAGCTGCCAGACCGGCTCAACGCCAGCGGGCAGCCAGAGCTTGCGCCCCAGTTCGATCCAGGCGCAGGGCTGATGGAAATCAGAACCCTGTGAGCCAAGCAGGCCGTACTGTCGGGCATAGGTCGCGAGCTGCGCGCGCTCGTTGGGTGCCTGCTGACACTGGGCGACTTCCATCGCCTCTCCACCGTTTTCGGCAAAGTGCGCCAGCAGCCTTTTCAGCCATTTAGCAGAAAGATTATACCGCCCCGGATGGGCCAGCACGGCCTTACCGCCAGAATGATGAATCACATCAATAGCTTGTTTTATTGTACACCACTGTGGCGGAACGTATCCGGTTTTCCCGCGCGCCAGATACTTTTTAAAGACATCCGCCATCGTCGTGGCTTTACCCGCCTCTACCAGAAAACGGGCGAAATGACCGCGCGTAACCGCCCCGCCGTTCGCCAGCTTTTGCGCACCTTCCAGCGCGCCAGGAATATGTGCCTTTTCCAGACGCTCGCCGATCATCTCTGCGCGCTGGTTGCGGCGCGTTTTTTGTTCTTGCAAAAACTCAATAAGTGCCGGATGGTCTATATCGATGTTCAGGCCAACGATATGAATCTCATGGTTTTCCCAGACGGTCGAAATCTCGACGCCGGACACCAGATTGAGTGCCAGCCCGCAGCGGGCAATCTCGGCGCGCGCAGCCGGAATGGCATCCGTCGTATCGTGATCGGTTATCGCCAGCGTGCCGATGCGCATTTCAACGGCACGATGAACCAGGGCTTCGGGTGTCAGCAGGCCATCAGAGGCCTGAGTATGGCTGTGTAAATCATAAATAATCGCGTAGGTGGTATCGCTCAAAGCACTTCCCATAACAGGTTGAAGACATCCGAAACCGCCATGATACCGACTTAACGTGAAATTCTGAAATCAAGGGTTGACAACACGCCATCGAACCAGTTAACTAGTACGCAAGTTCACACGAGAAAGGTATCTGAAAATGAGAGCACATTTCACTCTGCACGGCTGGTGGCGTACTTCCTGATCATCGGGCAGTGTCACGCGTCTGCGAAATGCAAACAGATACCCGCCCGCTACCCAGCGGGCTTTTTTTTGAACAGAATAAATGAGAACACCAACATGCAAACAGCCAAACCCCATCTCGAATTGCTGACCTGCGAGGCGGCCTATCGCCACAACCCGACCGCGCTGTTTCATCAGGTGTGCGGGGCTCGCCCGGCAACGCTGCTGCTGGAATCTGCGGACATCGACAGCAAGGACGATCTGAAAAGCCTTCTGCTGGTCGACAGCGCGTTGCGCATTACCGCCTTAGGTGACACTGTCACTATTAAGGCTTTGTCAGACAATGGCGCATCGCTGCTGCCGCTGCTTGATGCCGCCCTGCCTTCAGGCATCGAAAACGAGCGTCATCCGGAAATGCGCATTCTGCATTTCCCGCCGGTTAGCCAACTGTTAGATGAAGACGCGCGCCTCTGTTCCCTGTCCGTCTTTGATGCCTTCCGCCTGCTGCAAAACCTGGTCACCGTTCCGCACGATGAGCGTGAAGCGATGTTCTTTGGCGGGCTGTTTGCTTACGACCTGGTCGCGGGATTTGAAGATTTGCCGGAAACCGAGCAGGGCAATCGCTGCCCGGACTATTGCTTCTATCTGGCCGAAACCCTGCTGGTGATCGACCATCAGAAACAATACACCCGCATTCAGGCCAGCCTGTTCACGCCTTCTGGCGCTGAGAAAACCCGTCTGGAGCACCGCATTGCCCAACTGCAGCAGCAAATGACGGAAGCGCCGCCTGCGCTACCGGTGCAGCGCGTGGAAAAAATGACCTGCGATGTGAACCAGACCGACGATCAGTACGGTGCCGTGGTTCGCCAGATGCAAAAGGCGATTCGCGCCGGGGAAATTTTCCAGGTTGTACCGTCCCGTCGCTTCTCTCTGCCCTGCCCGTCCCCGCTGGCCGCTTACGACGTGCTGAAAAAGAGCAACCCAAGCCCGTACATGTTCTTTATGCAGGACAATGACTTCACG
This sequence comes from Enterobacter sp. GER_MD16_1505_Eko_090, assembly GCF_003331015.1. Classification (NCBI taxonomy): domain Bacteria; kingdom Pseudomonadati; phylum Pseudomonadota; class Gammaproteobacteria; order Enterobacterales; family Enterobacteriaceae; genus Enterobacter; species Enterobacter sp. GER_MD16_1505_Eko_090. The sequence goes on from NZ_PUQF01000007.1 coordinate 182,526, forward strand.
CTGTTCGGCGCCTCGCCGGAAAGCTCGCTGAAATATGACGCCACCAGCCGCCAGATTGAGATCTACCCGATCGCCGGAACCCGTCCGCGCGGACGTCGCGCCGACGGCTCGCTGGATCGCGATCTCGACAGCCGCATCGAGCTGGAAATGCGCACCGACCACAAAGAACTCTCCGAGCACCTGATGCTGGTTGACCTGGCACGTAACGATCTGGCCCGTATTTGCACCCCGGGCAGCCGCTACGTGGCGGACCTGACTAAAGTCGACCGCTATTCGTTCGTGATGCACCTGGTCTCCCGCGTGGTGGGCGAGCTGCGCCACGACCTCGACGTGCTGCACGCCTACCGCGCCTGCATGAACATGGGCACCCTGAGCGGTGCGCCGAAAGTGCGCGCCATGCAGCTGATTGCCGCCGCCGAAGGACGCCGTCGCGGCAGCTACGGCGGCGCGGTGGGCTATTTTACGGCCCACGGTGACCTCGATACCTGCATCGTGATCCGCTCCGCCTATGTCGAAGACGGTATTGCCACCGTCCAGGCGGGTGCCGGGATTGTTCTTGATTCTGTTCCGCAGTCTGAAGCTGACGAAACGCGCAGCAAAGCGCGTGCGGTCCTTCGCGCCATTGCTACCGCACACCATGCACAGGAGATTTTCTGATGGCTGACATTCTGCTGCTCGATAATATCGACTCCTTTACCTATAACCTGGCAGATCAGCTGCGTGCGAATGGACATAACGTCGTTATCTATCGCAACCACGTCCCGGCGCAGACCCTGATTGACCGTCTGGCAACCATGCAAAACCCGGTGCTGATGCTCTCCCCCGGACCAGGCGCACCGAGCGAAGCGGGCTGTATGCCGGAGCTGCTGACCCGCATGCGCGGCAAGCTGCCGATTATCGGCATCTGTCTCGGTCATCAGGCGATTGTTGAAGCCTATGGCGGCTACGTTGGCCAGGCAGGTGAAATCCTGCACGGTAAAGCGTCCAGCATAGAACATGACGGCCAGGCAATGTTTGCCGGGCTGCCGAATCCGCTTCCGGTCGCGCGCTACCACTCGCTGGTCGGCAGCAACATTCCCGCCGGGCTGACGATCAACGCCTCGTTTGAAGGGATGGTGATGGCGGTACGTCACGACGCGGATCGCGTCTGCGGGATGCAGTTCCATCCGGAATCCATCCTGACCTCCCACGGTGCCCGCCTGCTGGAGCAGACCCTCGACTGGGCGTTACAGAAGCTGGAGCAGACCAACACCCTGCAGCCGATTCTGGAAAAACTGTATCAGGCGCAAACCCTGAGCCAGCAGGAGAGCCACCAGCTCTTCTCCGCCGTGGTTCGCGGCGAGCTGAAGCCAGAACAGCTCGCAGCCGCGCTGGTGAGCATGAAGGTCCGCGGTGAAAGCCCGCAGGAGATCGCCGGTGCCGCCACGGCCCTGCTGGAAAATGCCGCCCCGTTCCCGCGCCCGGACTATCCGTTTGCCGATATCGTCGGCACCGGCGGTGACGGCAGCAACAGTATCAATATTTCAACCGCCAGCGCCTTTGTGGCCGCAGCGTGTGGCCTGAAGGTGGCGAAGCACGGTAACCGCAGCGTGTCCAGCCGGTCGGGCTCGTCTGATTTGCTCGCGGCTTTCGGCATTAATCTCGATATGAACGCCGAACGTTCCCGTGAAGCGCTGGATGACCTGGGCGTCTGCTTCCTGTTTGCGCCGAAGTATCACACCGGTTTCCGCCACGCAATGCCGGTTCGTCAGCAGCTGAAAACCCGCACGCTGTTTAACGTGCTCGGCCCGCTGATCAACCCGGCCCATCCGCCGCTGGCGCTGATCGGTGTCTACAGTCCGGAACTGGTCCTGCCGATTGCCGAGACCTTGCGCGTGCTGGGTTACCAGCGTGCCGCCGTGGTGCACAGCGGCGGAATGGACGAAGTGTCACTGCATGCGCCGACGCTGGTAGCCGAACTGCGCGACGGTGAAATCCTGAGCTACCAGCTGGAAGCCGCTGACTTTGGTTTAACTCCGTATCACCAGGAAGCGCTGGCAGGCGGTACCCCGGAAGAAAACCGTGACATTCTGACGCGCTTATTACAAGGTAAGGGAGAGGTCGCCCATGAGGCCGCCGTTGCCGCCAACGTCGCCATGCTGATGCGTTTGCACGGTGAGGAAGACCTGAAGGCCAACGTTCAAAAAGTTCTGGATGTACTGCGCTCCGGTGCAGCTTACGATCGCGTTACCGCACTTGCGGCAAGAGGGTAAAGAATGCAGACCGTTTTAGCGAAAATCGTTGCCGATAAGGCCATCTGGGTGGAAGCCCGCAAGCAACAGCAGCCGCTTGCCAGTTTCCAGAACGACGTCGTCCCGAGCAGCCGTCGTTTCTATGACGCCCTGCAGGGTGCGCGCACCGCGTTTATTCTTGAGTGCAAAAAGGCGTCTCCCTCAAAAGGCGTTATCCGTGACGATTTCGACCCGGCGCGCATTGCCGGTATTTATAAGCATCATGCCTCAGCCATCTCCGTGCTGACGGATGAGAAATATTTTCAGGGCAGCTTCGATTTTCTGCCGATCGTCAGCGGCATCGCGCCGCAGCCGATCCTCTGTAAAGACTTCATTATCGATCCGTATCAGATCTGGCTGGCGCGCTTTTACCAGGCCGACGCCTGCCTGCTGATGCTCTCGGTGCTTGACGACGAGCAGTACCGCCAGCTCTCTGCCGTCGCGCACAGCCTGAAAATGGGCGTGCTGACCGAAGTGAGCAACGAAGAGGAGCTGGAGCGCGCGATTGCGCTGGAAGCCAAAGTGGTCGGCATTAACAACCGCGATCTGCGTGACCTGTCCATTGACCTGAACCGCACGCGCCAGCTGGCGCCGCGGCTGGGCTCTGGCGTCACGGTCATCAGCGAATCCGGCATTAACAGCTACGCCCAGGTGCGCGAGCTGAGCCACTTCGCCAACGGTTTCCTGATTGGCTCCGCCATGATGGAACATGACGATCTCAATGCGGCAGTACGTCGCGTGCTGCTGGGTGAGAACAAAGTCTGCGGTTTAACCCGCGAACAGGACGCCCAAGCCGCGTATGAAGCCGGAGCGATTTATGGCGGGCTGATTTTTGTGGATTCCTCTCCTCGCGCGGTCAGCGAAGAGCAGGCGCGTAAGGTCATCGCCGCGGCTCCACTCAGCTATGTTGGCGTGTTCCGCAATGCGGATATCGCCGAGGTGGTTGAAAAAGCCGACGCGTTATCCCTGAGCGCGGTGCAGCTTCACGGCGATGAAGATCAGGCCTATATCGATGCCCTGCGCGCCACGCTGGCGCCGCAGGTACAGATCTGGAAAGCGCAACGCGTTGACGATACGTTGCCCCCGCGTAACCTGAACCACGTGGATAAATACGTCCTCGATAACGGCCAGGGCGGAACCGGCCAGCGTTTTGACTGGTCTCTGCTGAACGGCGAAAAGCTGGACAACGTTCTGCTGGCGGGCGGATTAAGCCCGGATAACTGTGTAGAAGCCGCGAAAACCGGCTGCGCAGGCCTCGATTTCAATTCAGGCGTAGAGTCCCAGCCGGGTAGTAAAGATGCCAGCAAACTGGCCTCGGTTTTTAAAACTCTGCGTGCATATTAAGGAAGAGAAGATGACGACATTACTTAACCCGTATTTTGGTGAGTTCGGCGGGATGTACGTCCCGCAAATCCTGATGCCCGCGCTGCGCCAGCTGGAAGAAGCGTTTGTGAGCGCGCAGAAGGATCCGGCATTTCAGGCGGAATTTACCGACCTGCTGAAAAACTATGCAGGCCGCCCAACGGCCCTGACCAAATGCCGCAATCTGACGGAAGGCACGAAAACTACGCTGTATCTTAAGCGTGAAGACCTGCTGCACGGCGGCGCGCACAAGACTAACCAGGTGCTGGGCCAGGCGCTGCTTGCGAAGCGTATGGGCAAAACCGAAATCATCGCCGAAACCGGCGCAGGCCAGCACGGCGTGGCCTCGGCGCTCGCCAGCGCCCTGCTCGGCCTGAAATGCCGCATCTATATGGGGGCGAAAGACGTTGAGCGTCAGTCTCCGAACGTCTTCCGTATGCGTCTGATGGGTGCAGAAGTGATCCCGGTGCACAGCGGCTCCGCGACGCTGAAGGATGCCTGTAACGAAGCGCTGCGCGACTGGTCTGGCAGCTACGAAACCGCGCACTATATGCTCGGTACCGCGGCGGGCCCGCACCCGTTCCCAACCATCGTGCGTGAGTTCCAGCGCATGATCGGGGAAGAGACCAAAGCGCAGATCCTCGAAAAAGAGGGTCGTCTGCCGGATGCAGTCATCGCCTGCGTCGGCGGCGGATCTAACGCCATCGGTATGTTCGCAGACTTTATCGACGACACCCGCGTGGGTCTGATTGGCGTCGAGCCTGCGGGTCACGGCATTGAATCGGGTGAACACGGCGCGCCGCTGAAGCATGGCCGCGTGGGGATCTACTTCGGCATGAAATCCCCGATGATGCAGACCGATGAAGGCCAGATTGAAGAGTCTTACTCTATCTCCGCTGGCCTCGACTTCCCATCCGTCGGACCGCAGCACGCCTATCTTAACAGCACCGGTCGTGCGGACTATGTCTCCATTACCGATGACGAAGCGCTGGAAGCGTTCAAAACGCTGTGCCGCAGCGAAGGGATCATCCCGGCGCTGGAGTCTTCACACGCTCTGGCCCATGCGCTGAAAATGATGAAAGACAATCCGGAAAAAGAGCAGCTGCTGGTGGTCAACCTTTCCGGACGCGGTGACAAAGATATCTTCACCGTTCACGATATTCTGAAAGCACGAGGGGAAATCTGATGGAACGCTACGATAACGTATTTGCAGAACTGAAATCCCGCCAGGAAGGCGCGTTCGTTCCCTTCGTCACCCTGGGCGATCCGGGCCCTGAACAGTCGCTGAAGATCATCGACACCCTGATTGAAGCCGGTGCCGATGCGCTGGAGCTGGGGATCCCGTTCTCTGACCCGCTGGCGGATGGCCCGACTATCCAGAATGCGACGCTGCGCGCGTTTGCTTCGGGCGTGACGCCAACCCAGTGCTTCGAAATGCTGGCAGCGATCCGTCAGAAGCACCCCACTATCCCGATTGGCCTGCTGATGTACGCCAACCTCGTGTTCAACCGCGGTATCGATGAATTTTACGCCGAGTGCGCACGCGTGGGCGTCGACTCTGTTCTGGTCGCCGACGTGCCGGTCGAGGAGTCCGCGCCGTTCCGCCAGGCGGCGATGCGTCACAACGTCGCCCCGATTTTCATCTGCCCGCCGAACGCCGATGACACACTGCTGCGCCAGATAGCCTCTTACGGGCGCGGTTACACGTACCTGCTCTCCCGCGCAGGCGTAACCGGTGCCGAGAATAAAGCGGCCCTACCGCTGCATCATCTGGTGGAAAAGCTGGCCGAGTACCATGCCGCGCCGCCGCTGCAGGGCTTCGGGATCTCTTCTCCGGATCAGGTCACCGCGGCGATTGACGCGAAGGCTGCAGGTGCCATTTCCGGCTCTGCGATTGTGAAGATCATTGAGAAGAACGTGGACAAGCCCGAGCAGATGCTGGCCGAGCTGAAGGCGTTTGTGACCGCCATGAAGGCGGCGACGCGTAAAGCCTGACCCCTCCACCGTCTGGCACCCTTGCCAGACGGTTACCCTTTCTTCCCCGCCTTCAACAAAGGATTACGTCAAAATTGATCCTATCGATATTTTCGGTGTGAATGGCTTTTCAAACTGTCGTGTGAGCGTATGATCTGGACTCTTTTTTATCTTTAATCCTTCTGAGTTCAGAGGCTTATTCATGTCATGGCAATCCTTCAAACAGGCTTACCTGGTTAAGTTCTGGTCACCCGTTCCGGCCGTTATCGCGGCAGGCATTCTCTCTACTTATTATTTTGGCATTACCGGCACCTTCTGGGCCGTGACCGGCGAGTTCACCCGCTGGGGTGGTCAATTGCTGCAACTCGCTGGCGTGCATGCCGAAGAGTGGGGTTACTTTAAACTCATTCATCTGGACGGCACCCCGCTTACCCGCATCGACGGGATGATGATTATCGGCATGTTCGGCGGCTGTTTCGCGGCCGCGCTGTGGGCAAATAACGTTAAGTTGCGTATGCCCAAAAGCCGGATCCGCATTTTGCAGGCGGTTGTCGGCGGCATGATTGCCGGTTTCGGCGCGCGTCTGGCGATGGGGTGTAACCTTGCCGCCTTCTTTACCGGGATCCCGCAGTTTTCGCTTCACGCCTGGTTCTTTGCCGTCGCCACGGCCATCGGCTCTTACTTTGGCGCAAAATTCACCCTGCTGCCGCTGTTTCGTATTCCAGTGAAAATGACAAAAGTCAGCGCAGCGTCTCCGTTGCCCCAGAAGCCCTCTCAGGCCCGCCGCCGTTTCCGCCTCGGAATGCTGGTCTTTTTCGCCATGGTGGCATGGGCGCTCTGCACCGCCCTGAACCAGCCTAAGCTCGGTCTGGCGATGCTGTTCGGTGTGGGTTTTGGTCTGCTCATTGAACGCGCGCAGATCTGCTTTACCTCCGCGTTTCGCGATATGTGGATCACCGGGCGCACGATGATGGCGAAAGCGATTATCGCCGGGATGGCGGTCAGCGCCATCGGCATCTTCAGCTATGTCCAACTGGGCGTCGAACCGAAAATCATGTGGGCCGGTCCTAACGCGGTCATTGGCGGTCTGCTGTTCGGCTTCGGGATCGTGCTGGCTGGCGGGTGTGAAACCGGCTGGATGTATCGCGCCGTGGAAGGCCAGGTGCACTACTGGTGGGTGGGTCTGGGAAATGTGATTGGCTCGACGATCCTGGCGTACTGCTGGGATGACGTGTCACCCGTCCTGGCTACCCGGTGGGATAAGGTTAATCTGCTGAATACCTTCGGGCCTCTCGGCGGCCTGCTCGTCACCTACGCCCTGTTGTTGGTCGCTTTTTTACTGGTCGTCGCACAGGAGAGACGTTTCTTCCGCCGTGCGGGCGTTAAAACAGAAACGCAGGAGAATGCAGCATGAAAGAGATCGTGCCTGATTATCGTCTGGATATGGTTGGCGAGCCCTGTCCATATCCGGCGGTGGCTACGCTTGAAGCGCTGCCGCAGCTTAAGAAAGGTGAAATTCTGGAGGTGGTCAGCGACTGCCCGCAGTCCATCAACAACATACCGCTGGATGCGAAAAACCACGGTTATACGGTGCTGGATATCCAGCAGGATGGCCCAACCATTCGCTATCTGATTCAAAAATGATCGCTAAGGGCCTCGTCAGGGGCCTTTATCGCATTGAATTATAAGACATCTTGATCCACGGCAAAAACGTTATTTATGACTTAAGTAAAATCTCATTTCCCTTTTGAAAGAGGTTTTCGCGGTTTGATGTATTTACGAGCTTTACTGGTCTTCGCCTTATTGATTCCCTTCCACGCGCTGTCCCTGAATTTCTCTTCTACTTTCCTGCGTCTTAATTGTCCGCAAAGAGGACTTGTCGAGGTTATTCTGCACGTTTATGACCACACTCAGGAACGGTGGCGCGGCCATTTTGAAACCGGTGCGGGGCATAAACGTGCGGGTGATACCGAAATGATCCCGTTTGCCAACGGCGATATTCTCTTCCATTCCGTATCCAGCGACGCTTTCAGCTATTTATATGATGGGGAAACGATCCTGAGGCACTGCGTAAAGCTCGATGAGCGGCCGGTTTATCCGTCGTTTTGACGTGAGCAAAGCAAACTGGCCACCCTGTGGCCAGTTTGACGGGGAATCAGAAACGATAACCCGCAGAGAACATAAACACCCACGGATCCAGGCGAGTGCTGATACTTTGCTGCTGGCCGCCCGCCTTGAAGCGTACGTCCGTATCAATATCCATATACCAGACCGAGGCGTTGATCAGCCAGTCGCGGTTAATCAGATAATCCAGGCCAACCTGCCCCGCCATGCCCCACGAATCTTTCAGGCTGAGATCCGTCAGACCCGCCTCTTTACCAGTATCGTTGAATTTCTCATCAAAGAAGGTGGTGTAGTTCACACCGGCGCCAATATAAGGACGCACCTTGCTGCTTGAGTCGCCGAAGTACCACTGCGCCATCAGCGTTGGCGGTAAATGGTGAACCGTGGCGATATCACCGGTTGGTCCTAAACCGACGCGATGACGGAACGGCGTTGCGGCCAGAAGCTCAACGCCCACGTTATCCGTCGCCATATAGGTAAAGGTTAAACCTAACTGGGTGTTATTACTGACGTTAAAACCGCCCATTCCCAGCACGTTATCCGAACCTTCAGTTGGGCGAGCCGTAGCCGAACCGGCACGAATAAAGAATTCGCCTGCTTCATGCGCATACGCGCCGCCAGAGAGACTGCTTAATACAAGGGCTGCCACCGCTAATTTTTTCATATCCGCTCCATCGTTGTGGTTTTAATCGCGGATGAGAATATACTCACAAAAGAGTAATAAGTGATCTGCCACAGATCACATTAAAACCAGTAACTTAACATTCATTGATCTGGATTAATTTTTTGTTACGCACTCAAAACCAATAAGTTGTTTCCATGTCAATTTTTGGCATTTCACGGTTACAAAATTTTCCCTTTTCCCCCTCTTGCTCTTCCTCTGGCGGCTGGATAATTTATCGCTCTCACAAATTGATTTGATGCGTTCTTCTTTTGCAGGTGTGCCATGAGTGATATCAACCCGTGCATGACGTGCGGAGCCTGTTGTGCGTATTTTCGAGTCTCTTTCTACTGGGCCGAAGCCAGCGATGGCGGTGGTACCGTTCCGGTTCATCTTACCGAGCCGTTAACCCCCTTTTTGCGCTGCATGAGCGGCACGAACCAAAAGCAGGCCCGCTGTGTGGCGCTACAGGGTGAGCCTGGGGTCTCGACCCGATGTTCCATCTATGAGGATCGCCCCAGCCCGTGCCGGGAATTTGCCATGTCGGGGGAAGATGGCCAGGTCAACGAAGCCTGTAACCGCGCCCGCGCGCGGGTTGGATTACCGCCGCTTTACAAAGATATGCTTTTCCATACAAGCCTTGATGCTGCCACAGCAGGTGCATCCGGTGTACAATTGCCGGCTAATTAACACCTGCAATACTCAAGGAGAGTGCATGTCTATCACGGCGAAGTCTGTCTACCGTGACACGGGAAACTTTTTCCGCAATCAGTTCATTACCTTTTTACTGATCGCGTTGCTTTGCGCCTTTATCACGGTGGTGCTGGGCCATGCCTTCTCACCGAGTGAAGAACAGATTGCCAGCCTGAGCCAGGGCGACCATCTTGCGGGTAGCGTGGGGTTGTTTGAGCTGGTGCAAAATATGACGCCGGAGCAGCAGCAAATCCTGCTGCGCGCCTCTGCCGCGTCCACGTTCTCAGGCCTGATTGGTAATGCAATTCTGGCGGGCGGCGTTTTGCTGATGATTCAGCTGGTATCGGCGGGTCACCGCGTCAGCGCCTTACGCGCGATTGGTGCGAGTGCACCGGTCTTACCTAAGCTGTTTATCCTGATCTTTTTAACCACGATGCTGGTGCAAATGGGGATTATGCTGGTCGTGGTGCCGGGCGTTTTACTGGCTATCGTGCTCGCATTTGCGCCGGTGATGGTTGTGCAGGATAAGATGGGAATTTTTACCGCGATGCGCAGCAGCATCAGACTGGCATGGGCTAATATGCGTCTGGTGGCGCCCGCCGTGATCGGCTGGCTGCTGGCCAAAACGCTGCTGTTATTGTTTGCACCGAATTTTGCGGTATTAACGCCTAACGTCGGCGCCGTGGTGGCGAATACGCTGAGCAATCTCATTTCAGCGGTACTGCTCGTCTATCTGTTCCGCCTGTACATGTTAATTCGTCAGTAATCCCGAGGCGGGGGGCATCGCTGTCTCCCGCCCCGCTCAGAAGATGGAATCACAGAATGAAGCAGTTTCTTGATTTTTTACCGCTCGCGGTGTTTTTCGCTGTCTATAAGTTGTACGACATTTTTGCTGCAACAAAAGCGTTAATCGTCGTGACCGCCGTTGTGCTGATCTACAGCTGGATTCGCTATCGCAAAGTCGAAAAAATGGCGCTTATCACGTTCGTTTTAGTAGCGGTGTTCGGTGGATTGACCATTGCCTTGCATGATGTTGAATTTATTAAGTGGAAGGTGACTGTTATTTATGCGTTGTTTGCAGCAGCGCTATTGTTCAGTCAATGGTTCATGAAAAAACCCCTTATCCAGAGCATGTTAGGTAAAGAACTAACGCTTCCGCAGGTGGTCTGGTCGCGTCTGAATACCGCCTGGGCAATCTTCTTTATTCTTTGCGGTCTCGCTAACATCTATATTGCCTTCTGGCTGCCGCAGGATATCTGGGTCAACTTTAAGGTCTTTGGCCTGACCGCGCTGACGCTTATCTTCACGCTGTTAAGCGGCGTATACATCTATCGTCATATGCCCCAGGACGACAACCACTGATTACTGACTGACCAGAACGTCAACGACGGGCGTTCTGGTCTATTCTCTCCGCACGCGAATCATAGTAGCATCCCGCCTGAAGTCTTCCGTTACGAGTTAAAACAATGACAACAACTAACGCCCCTCAGGGCGAACTGGTTTTACGCACACTGGCAATGCCCGCGGACACCAATGCCAATGGCGATATTTTTGGCGGCTGGCTGATGTCGCAGATGGATATGGGCGGCGCAATTCTGGCAAAAGAGATTGCCCACGGGCGCGTGGTCACCGTGAGAGTGGACGGCATGACCTTCCTGCGCCCGGTTGCGGTGGGTGATGTGGTTTGCTGCTACGCGCGTTGCGTGAAGCGCGGTAATACCTCCATTTCCATCAACATCGAAGTCTGGGTGAAGAAAGTCTCTTCTGAGCCGATTGGGCAACGCTATAAGGCCACTGAAGCGCTGTTTATTTATGTTGCCGTGGACAGCGAGGGTAAACCTCGTCAGCTTCCGCAGGCCTGATCGACAGGCAAAAAAAAGCCTCCTTTCGGAGGCTTTTTTTATTCCATCTGCGCCCCGCCGTTCAGGCGGAAAACAATATTGACGATCAATCCGCTGCCCGGCTTGCCTGGCTCATAGCGCCATCTGCGCATGGCAGATTTCACTTCGCGCTCAAACATATTAGAAGGTTGCGCAGACAAGATTTCCACATTATCCACGCGGCCATCCGCAGTGACGTCAAATTTCACCCGTACGCGCCCTTCAATACGCAAGGCCTGAGCTCGCGCCGGATACTGAGGCTGATTGCGGCTTACGGCGCGCGGGCCCGCTGGTGCGGTTACGGTTGGCTTTGACGTCGTTGCCGTATTGTTCATCACCGGACGTGAAGGCGCTGCATTTTCGACCGGCTGGGTCGCGCGCGGTTCAACCGGACGTTCCTCGCGTTTCGGACGCTCCTCGACCTTCTTCACCGGCTTTGGCTTCGGCTTAGGTTTTGGCTTCGGTTCAGGTTTGTGGATCACCACCGGGGCTTCCTTCGGTGGCTCCGGAACGGGCTCGGGTTCTGGCTCCGGTTCAGCCACCGGCTGTGGCGGCGGAGGGGCAACCTGCGGCGGTTCAAGATCCGCTGGCGAGACCATCGTCACCGAAATCGGCTGCGCGGGCGCGGGCATTTCAATAACCTGATGAACCGAGGTATACAGCAGACCCGCCACAACGGCACCGTGAATCACGACAGATAGCAGCGTCGGCCAGGGAAAGCGGCGAGGTAAATCAAGGGTCATCGAAGTCATAGTCATCAACGTTAAAAAACCGAACCCTGATTTTAAATGCAAATAGCAATCATATTCAATAAGACACTTTGCTCTGGCGCAATTTTAGCGCCCGAGAGGCCAAAAAAGGCACATACAGATCAGGGTATTAACATTGTTTTTATTTTACATTGCAGTCGTTTGCCCTTTCACATAACGTAACTGACACTTTTACCGGTTAAGGAGCTTCGCCGTGTTTTACGTGATTTACTCTGAAGATGTTGCTGATTCGCTCGAAAAACGCCAGTCTGTGCGCCCTGCGCATCTGGCACGTTTGCAGTTGCTTCAGGATGAAGGCCGATTACTGACCGCTGGCCCCATGCCTGCAGTAGACAGCAACGATCCGGGTGCTGCCGGTTTCTCCGGCTCCACGGTCATTGCTGAGTTTGAATCCCAGGAAGCCGCTCAGGCCTGGGCTGATGCAGACCCGTACGTTGCAGCGGGCGTGTATGCAAAAGTGACGGTGAGACCGTATAAAAAAGTGTTCTGATACCAAAGCGGCTCCGAAAGGAGCCTTTTTTAGGGTGGCGATTACGCGCCTCTGTGCCGGGTAAACTGCTGCTCTGTAATAAGGCTTCCCCACTGATCGCCTTCCCACTCTTTTACCAGCGTAAACCCATACGACTCGTACAGACGCCTGGCGGCGGTCAGCTTATTGAACGTCCAGAGGTGCACAGCTGAAAAACCGGCGCTGTCGCAAAACCGCATGGCTTCATTCAGCAGTTTTTTCCCCACGCCGTGCCCCCGGCAGCCATCATCAAGAATAAACCAGCGAAGATGGGCTTCACCCGGCGCCAGATCCTCGCCATCGATCGCCACCGAGCCGACAATTTTGTCGTTGAGCACTGCCAGCCAAATCTGGTTACAGGGCTTCTCCAGTCTTTCACTAAACTCAGCCAGCCCCGAAGCCACTTTGGCCTCGAAGAAGCGACCAAAATTATGCTCCCGCGAATAATAACTGCCATGCATCTCCGCGATACGGCCAATCATGCCCGGGATATACCCCTGCACTATCTTCAGCTCATCGGGCTGCATATCGTTGCCAGCCTCCCGACACGCCAGCAGCGCGTTGGCATAAAGGGAGAGCCCCTCAGAAATGGTCTGCTGCTGGGCAGGAGCAAGACGTTTTATTGCTGTGACCACGCGCTCATTGCTGAAGGTATTAATTTTACTGACCGTCTCGTGACCCTTCGCGGTCAGCCTGAGGCTCTTTGCTCTCGCATCCTCTGTAGAAATGACCTCCTCGAGTTCGCCTGCGGCAATCAGGCGAGCCAGCATCCGGCTGACGCTGGACTTTTCCAGGCCCAGCAGCTGTACCAGCTGGCTCGCCGTCATCTCTTTTCGTAGGGCAATTTCGACCAGAGTATGGACGGCCGAAGGCGAATAATTCGTTGAGGCCAGGGTAGAACCCATAAAACCTAACTCTCGCACCATCAGGCGCGAGGAACGTCGAATAACACTGACTACCGGGGTTTCGCTGTGCATGTTATATCCTCACCATTTAGTTGTACTATACAACTAAATGGTGAGGGATTGTCAAACAGAATGAAAAAGGCTCCCGCAGGAGCCTTTCATACATCAGTGCAGCGACGCCAACCTCGCCGCAAACCCGACAAACAGCAGCCCTATCAGCCCGTTCCCTAGCTTTGCCAGTTTCTTTTTCGTTTTGAGATAGCGCGTGACAAATGCACCGGAGAAGATCAGGAAGCTCATGTACATGAAGCTTATCAACTCAAGCGTCGTCGCGAGGATAAGGAAAGAGGTACCGGTGTTCTGCGCATTCACGTCAATGAACTGAACAAAGAACGATACGTAGAACAGAATCGCTTTTGGATTCGTCAGGCTCAGCACCAGCGAACGTTTCATGATCGTGCTGGCAGGCTCGGTGCCGCTTTCCTGAGCGTGATTCTGGCGGGTAATGACCGACCAGAGCATTTTGCCGCCCAGCCACAGCAGGTAGAAGGCGCCGAGATAACGCACGATATTAAACAGTACCGGTGTGGTCTGGATTAATGCCGCGACGCCCGCCCAGGCAAGAAACATCAGCACCGCATCGCCGATAAATACACCCGTGGCGGCCAGGTACCCTTTTTTAACGCCGTGTCCAATTCCAGTTTTAAGCACAAACAGGGTATTCGGCCCCGGTACCAGCACGATAAAAAACGCGCCAACAACATACGTCCAGAAATTCAGTACGCCAAACTCCGCAAACACTTCTTCTCCCTCCTTTTGCTCAACACAACCGGAATAGCGCTGCAACCACGCTACTCCCAAAAATCAGACCTTATAAAATCAGCGGGCACCATTACGGTGCCCTCATGGTACTCAGATATCCTGGACGGCGAACAGCAACGCGTTGCGGTGCCGGGTCATTCCACATTTTCTGATGGCGTGAATACGCATATTGCGGCGGGATTGAGCTTCCAGCCAACGAGCCTTGCGACGACTCACCTGTCGCAACATGCGCCAGCGCCCTACTTCTGTTCTACTGCGCTTCATGTCTACAACTCTTTCTCAAACAGAGACGCCATTATAAACCCAACCCGGCTGCAAACCAGCGCTTTTACCTGGCGTTTTTATTTGCCAGATGAATCCTGATGCGTACACTCATAACAATACGCTTTCAAAAGGATTTTTTTAACTATGACAACCTTCTACACCGTGGTGAGTTGGCTGGTCATTTTGGGATACTGGCTGTTAATCGCGGGTGTGACGTTACGCATCCTGATGAAGCGCAGAGCCGTACCCTCTGCCATGGCCTGGCTTCTGATCATCTATATCCTGCCGCTGGTGGGAATTATCGCCTATCTCTCTTTCGGTGAGCTTCATCTCGGTAAACGCCGCGCCGAGCGGGCCCGCGCCATGTGGCCCTCCACCGCGAAGTGGCTGAACGACCTTAAAGCCTGCAAGCATATCTTTGCCGAAGAGAACAGCAGCGTCGCCTCGTCACTGTTTAAGCTGTGCGAGCGCCGTCAGGGGATTGGCGGCGTTAAGGGTAATCAGCTCCAGCTGCTAACCTCGTCCGACGACGTTATGCAGGCGTTAATCCGCGATATCCAGCTGGCGCGTCATAATATCGAGATGGTTTTCTATATCTGGCAGCCCGGCGGGATGGCTGACCAGGTCGCGGAATCGCTGATGGCCGCGGCGCGACGCGGCATTCACTGCCGTCTGATGCTTGACTCTGCGGGCAGCGTGGCATTTTTCCGCAGTCCCTGGGCAGGGATGATGCGCAATGCCGGTATCGAGGTGGTTGAGGCGCTGAAGGTTAACCTCCTGCGCGTGTTTCTGCGCCGGATGGACCTTCGTCAGCACCGTAAAATGATCATGATCGATAACTATATTGCCTACACCGGCAGCATGAACATGGTTGACCCGCGCTTTTTTAAACAGGACTCGGGCGTGGGTCAGTGGGTGGATTTGATGGCGCGCATGGAGGGGCCGATTGCCACCTCGATGGGCATCGTCTACTCCTGCGACTGGGAGATAGAGACCGGCAAACGCATCCTGCCGCCACCGCCGGACGGCAATATTATGCCGTTTGAAGAGGCCAGCGGTCACACTATTCATACCATTGCTTCCGGGCCGGGCTTCCCGGAGGATTTGATTCATCAGGCGCTGCTGACGGCGACCTACTCGGCGCGTGAATATCTGATCATGACGACGCCCTACTTTGTTCCCAGCGATGACCTCCTGCACGCGATCTGTACCGCGGCGCAGCGCGGCGTCGATGTGAGCATTATTTTGCCGCGCAAAAATGACTCCCTTCTGGTGGGCTGGGCCAGCCGGGCATTCTTTAGCGAACTGCTGGCTGCAGGGGTGAAGATCTACCAGTTCGAAGGTGGATTGCTCCACACCAAAAGCGTGCTTGTCGACGGCGAGTTAAGCCTGGTGGGAACGGTGAACCTGGATATGCGCAGCCTGTGGCTCAACTTTGAAATCACGCTGGTTATTGATGATGCCGGCTTTGGCGGCGATCTCGCGGCGGTGCAGGATGATTATATCTCTCGCTCCCGCCTGCTGGATGCCAGACTGTGGGTAAAACGTCCGCTGTGGCAGAGAATTGCCGAACGACTGTTTTACTTCTTTAGTCCGTTGCTGTAAAACGTGCCCAACGATGTTAAACAGGTAGTCATCATGGAAATGGATCTGAACAATCGCCTGACCGAAGACGAAACGCTCGAGCAGGCCTATGACATTTTTCTCGAACTGGCGGTTGATAACCTCGATCCCGCAGACGTGATCCTCTTTAATCTGCAGTTCGAAGAGCGCGGCGGTGCCGAACTGTTCGACCCTTCAGAAGACTGGGCTGAGCATGTGGATTTCGACCTGAACCCTGACTTCTTCGCCGAAGTGGTGATCGGGCTGGCCGATGAAGACGGTGGCGAAATTAATGATATCTTCGCTCGCGTCCTGCTCTGCCGTGAGAAAGACCACAAGCTGTGCCATATTCTCTGGCGCGAATAATAAAAAAGGCTGCGATTGCAGCCTTTTTTATTTACTCCGGCAACGGATTCCCACAGCGGTGACAATAACGCGCGTTGAGTTCATGTTCCCCCTGATGACATCGCGGACATTTGCGCTGCTGCTTGCGGCTCTGAAATGCGCTACTCATGTGCGTGGTAATCAGCCCGGTCGGAATGGCAATGACCGAATAGCCAATCAAAATCAGCACTGAGGCCACAATTCGCCCCAGCGGCGTATGGGGCGTGATATCCCCGTACCCCACGGTCGTTACGGTCACGATCGCCCAGTAGACGGACGCATTGAGCGTCGTAAAGCCATATTTCGGCCCCTCAATCAGATACATCAGTGCGCCAAAAACAATCATGACAATGGCAATAAACGAATAGAACAGAATAAGCTGATGACGGGCGCTGACGATTGCGCTCCAGAATATGCGCAGTGAGGGCATAAAGCGCAGTAATTTCAGAATACGTAATACGCGAATAACGCGCATCGCTCGCCAGGCAAAGACATAGCTCAGGCTGATTTCCGGCCACAGCCACATGACGTAGAGCGGCAGAATGGTGGCTAAATCGATAAATCCCCAGAAGCTGAAAACATATCGGGCCGGGTTAGGCCAGGCAATCACTCGGAGGAGATATTCAGCGGTAAACACCAGGGTAATCGCCAGCTCAAGCCAGACAAAGACATGCCATTCGTCAAACGTCAGGTGGTATTGCGTCCCGGCACCCGATTCAATAAAGATGATAACCACGCTGAGGAGCGCAAATAAACCACAAAGACCCTCGAAGCGCCGTCCGGATACCGTTTCAGGATCGAATAAAACATGATAAAGCCGCCGACGGGCTGACGTGAATAAACGCGACACAGTGACCTCGCAAAAAATAAGGGCTGACATCATGTCAGCCCTTGCGATTATAACGGGTCTACTTTCAGGCAGGAAACCGCATGTCGGAAACTGCCTTCCAGAACCGGCCGCGTTTTCGCACATTCCGGCCCGGCCATAGGGCAGCGCGTGCGGAAGACGCAGCCCGACGGCGGGTTAATCGGTGAAGGCAATTCCCCTTCCAGAAGCTGGATGGTCTTATTCTTTTCCAGATCGGGATCGGGGATCGGCACCGCCGACATCAGCGCTTTGGTGTAAGGGTGCAGCGGATTGTGGTACACCTCGTCATAGGTGCCCAGCTCCACGGCGTGCCCCAGATACATCACCAGCACGCGGTCAGAAATGTGTTTCACCACGGCCAGGTCATGCGCGATGAAGATCAGCGACAGCCCCATTTCGCGCTGCAGCTTCTGCAGCAGGTTAACCACCTGCGCCTGAATGGAGACGTCGAGCGCGGAAACTGGCTCATCACAGATAATCAGCTTCGGTTCGAGGATCAGGGCGCGCGCAATACCAATACGCTGACACTGACCGCCGGAGAACTCGTGAGGATAGCGGTTGATGAGGTTAGGCAACAGCCCGACTTTCAGCATCATCGCCTTAACGCGATCGCGCACTTCCTGGCGAGACATCTTCGGATGATAGGTCCGCAGCGGCTCGGCAATAATCTCACCGATGGTCATACGCGGGTTTAATGACGCCAGTGGATCCTGGAAAATCATCTGGATATCGCTGCGCACGTCGCGCCACTCGTCGGGCTTCATGCCCAGCAGATCTTTACCCAGCCAGGCCACTTTGCCGTCGGTGGCTTTTACCAGGCCGATAATGGCGCGCGCAAAGGTCGATTTACCGCAGCCGGACTCGCCCACCACGCCCAGGGTTTCCCCTTCGTACAGGCGCAGCGTGACGCCGTCCACCGCTTTCAGGGTCTTCGACGGCTGCCAGAACCACTGTTTGCCGTCCTTGATGTCGAAATGCACTTTAAGGTCAGCAATTTCGAGCAGGACATTGCGTTTTTCATCTAATGCGTTCATACCAGCTCCTCCTGCGGCTTAAAGCAGGCGCGCAGACGGCCTGGTGCAAACTCTTCCAGCGGCGGTGCGCTATTGCAGATTTCCATCGCGTGCGGACAGCGCGGCTGGAACGGACAGCCTTTCGGCAGGCGCAGCAGGTTTGGCGGGTTGCCCGGAATGGTCAGCAGGGATTCCCCTTCCGCATCGAGACGCGGCACCGCGTTCAGCAGGCCGATCGAGTAAGGATGGGCTGGCTGATAGAACACCTCACGCGCTTTGCCGTATTCCATGGTACGACCGGCATACATGACCAGCACTTTGTCACAGATGCCCGCCACCACGCCCAGGTCGTGGGTGATCATGATAATCGCCGTGTTGAACTCACGCTTCAGCTCGTTCAGCAGGGTCATGATTTGCGCCTGAACGGTAACGTCCAGCGCGGTGGTCGGTTCGTCGGCAATCAGTAGTTTTGGCCGGCACAGCAGCGCCATCGCAATCATCACGCGCTGACGCATACCGCCGGAGAACTCGTGCGGGAACATGCGCATACGCTTGCGCGCTTCCGGCATTTTCACCGCATCGAGCATTTTGACCGACTCTTCAAAGGCTTCGGCTTTGCCCAGACCTTTGTGCAGCATCAGGACTTCCATCAGCTGCTCACCGACGCGCATGTACGGGTTCAGCGAGGTCATCGGATCCTGGAAAATCATCGAGATCTGCTCGGCGCGCAGCTTGTTCAGCTCTTGCTCCGGCAGGTTGAGGATTTCACGACCGTTGAATTTCGCAGAACCGCCAATCACACCGTTAGCGGCCAGCAGGCCCATTAACGCAAAGGCGGTCTGGGATTTACCGGAACCAGATTCCCCCACGATACCGAGCGTTTCACCCGCGCGCAGGTTGAAGTTGAGATCGTTCACGGCGGTCACATCCCCGTCCGGGGTCTTAAAGGTGACGCGAAGATCTTTGACGTCCAGCAGAAGGTCGCTCCGCTGCTGCGCCTGTGGCGCGGTTGCCGTTTCAATCATTGTCATGACGGCGCTCCTTAACGGTCTTTCGGGTCGAGGGCATCACGCAGGCCATCGCCGATAAAGTTAAAACAAAACAGGGTAACGACCAGGAAACCCGCCGGGTATAACAGCAGCCACGGTGACACTTCCATTGAGTTTGCACCGTCACTCAGCAGCGCGCCCCAGCTGCTCAGCGGCTCTTGCGTACCCAGACCGAGGAAGCTCAGGAAGGATTCAAACAGGATCATGCTTGGTACCAGCAGTGATGCATAGACCACCACCACGCCCAGCACGTTAGGAACGATATGGCGAACCACGATATTCCCGGTAGAGACACCGCCGACCTGCGCGGCTTCGATAAACTCTTTGCGTTTGAGGCTCAGCGTCTGGCCGCGAACAATACGCGCCATATCCAGCCATGACACCATCCCGATGGCCACGAAGATCAACAGGATATTCTGACCAAAGAAGGTCACCAGCAGGATGACGAAGAACATAAACGGGAAGGAGTTCAGGATTTCCAGCAGACGCATCATCACCGAGTCCACTTTGCCGCCAAGGTAGCCGGACAGTGAGCCGTAGAGCGTCCCGACGATCACCGCCACCAGCGCGGCAGCAATCCCGACCATCAGCGAGATACGCCCACCGATAGCGACACGTACCAGCAGGTCACGTCCGGAGGAGTCCGTGCCAAAATAGTGGCCAGACTCCATATCCGGCGCGCTGGACATCATGCCCCAGTCGGTGTCGAAATAGGTAAATTGCGACAGCATCGGGGCCAGGGTCACAAACAGCGCGATGATCACCAGAACTACCAGACTCGCCACCGCCGCGCGGTTGTGCATAAAGCGACGACGCGCGTCCTGCCAGAGGCTACGACCTTCCACTTCCAGTTTTTCACTGAAGTTTTCCAGCGCCTCGCTGTTTTTCTTACTCAACATCATGGCGTGCTCCAGTTAGTAACGGATTTTCGGGTCGATGACGGCATACAGCACATCGACGATAGCGTTAAAGAGAATGGTCAGCGCACCGACGAGAATGGTCAGACTCAGTACCAGCGAATAGTCGCGGTTAAGCGCGCCGTTAACAAACAGCTGGCCAATGCCCGGCAGGCCGTAAATGGTTTCGATAACCATCGAGCCGGTGATGATCCCGACGAATGCTGGTCCCATGTAGGAGAGCACGGGCAACAGCGCCGGTTTGAGCGCGTGGCGGAAGATAATCCGACGCATCGGCAGCCCTTTCGCGCGCGCGGTACGAATGAAGTTCGAGTGCAGCACTTCGATCATTGAACCACGGGTGATACGCGCGATACTGGCGATGTACGCCAGGGATAATGCCACCATCGGCAAAATCATGAACTTTAATGCCCCGCCGTTCCAGCCGCCGCCAGGCAGCCACTTCAGCGTAATGGCAAATATCATCACCAGTAATGGCGCGACAACGAAGCTGGGTATGACTACCCCGGTCATTGCCACCCCCATTACGGCATAATCCCATTTGGTATTTTGTCTGAGCGCGGCGATGACGCCTGCGGTGACCCCGAAAACGATCGCCAGAATGAATGCCGCAGCACCCAATTTCGCCGAAACCGGGAAGCTGGACGCCACCAGGTCGTTAACGGAATAGTCTTTATATTTAAATGACGGTCCAAAATCACCGTGGGCCAGCTGCTTCAGGTAATTGAAGTACTGGGTAGAGATAGGATCGTTTAAGTGGTATTTCGCTTCGATATTCGCCATCACTTCTGGCGGCAGCGTACGCTCACCGGTAAATGGACTTCCCGGCGCAAGGCGCATCATGAAGAAGGAAATCGTGATGAGAATAAATAGCGTTGGAATCGCTTCAAGACAGCGACGTAGGATAAATTTCAACATTGCCCGTACCTTCTGGCGTGTGCCTATATAATGTGACGTTGGTTAGACACCGTGGGGCGAGCACGCCCGCCCCACTCATTGCCATTAATGCTTGATAATATACAAGTTTTTAACGTAGATATTATCCATCGGGTCTTTACCGGTGTACCCACCTACCCACGGTTTCACCAGACGGGCGTTAACGTAGTAGTAAACCGGAACGATCGCGGAATCTTTATCCAGCTGCTGCTCAGCTTTAGAGTACAGTTCAGTACGCTGTGCTTCGTCAGTGGTTTTCAGCGTGTCGGCAATCAGCTTGTCAAACGCCGGGCTCTTATAGTGCGCGGTGTTGTTTGAGCTGTCGCTCAGCATGGTGTTCAGGAAGGAGGTCGGTTCGTTATAGTCCGCACACCAGCCGGCACGCGCCACGTCAAAGGTGCCCTGATGACGGCTGTCGAGGAAGGTCTTCCACTCCTGGTTCTCCAGCTTCACGTTCGCACCCAGGTTCTTTTTCCAGATCGAGGCGACGGCGATAGCCAGTTTTTTGTGCAGATCGGACGTGTTGTATAACAGGCTGAAGGTCAGCGGCTTATCGGCGGTATAGCCCGCTTCGGCCAGCAGTTTCTTCGCTTCTGCGTTACGCTCTTCCTGCGTCTGTTTGAACCAGTCTGGCTCGGTCAGTTTTGCGCCATCGGTGTATGGAGGGGTATAGCTGTATGCCGGCAGATCGCCCTGGTTTTTCACTTTGTTCACGATGATATCGCGATCCAGTGCCAGCTTCAGCGCAGTACGAACACGTACGTCGGTGAACGGTGCTTTCTGGTTGTTGATTTCATAGTAGTAGGTGCACAGGTACGGGTCGACGTGAACTTCTTTCGGGATCTCTTTCTTCAGCTTCTGGAACAGTTCAATCGGCATGTTGTTATAGGTCATGTCGATTTCGCCGCTGCGGTAGCGGTTGACGTCAGTCACTTCGGAAGAAATTGGCAGGTAGGTCACCTGATTAATGACGGTTTTAGCGTTGTCCCAGTATTGCGGGTTACGCTCAAGCACCATACGCTCGTTGACCACCCAGTCTTTCAGCTTATAGGCGCCGTTGGTCACGATATTGGCAGGCTGGGTCCATTTTTCACCAAATTTTTCCACCGCGGATTTTGGTACCGGGGAGACGGACGGGTGAACCAGCAGCTTATAGAAGTACGGAACAGGTTCGCTCAACGTGACTTCGAAGGTATTGGCATCGATCGCTTTAACGCCCAGATCGGTGATCGGTTTTTTGCCCGCGATGATGTCATCAATATTGGCAATATGGCCATATTGCAGGTAGCTCGCATACGGAGAGGCGGTCGTTGGATTCGCCAGACGCTGCCAGCTATAAACGAAATCTTCAGCCGTGACCGGCGTACCGTCGGACCATTTCGCATCTTTACGCAGATGGAAGGTCCAGACTTTGAAATCTTTGTTTTCCCATTTTTCTGCCACGCCCGGTGCCGGGTGGCCGTCTACGTCAGTGACCAGCAGGCCTTCGAACAGGTCGCGGTTAACGTTAGACTCAGGAACACCTTCAATTTTGTGCGGGTCAAGAGACTGAACTTCCGCACCGTTGTTACGCACCAGCGTCTGCTTCTCCGCCAGCTGAACACCTGCAGGAACGTCCGCAGCCATTGCAGCGTTTCCCGCGATTAGCGCAGTTAAAATCCCCGCCGCTACCAGATTTTTTTTTGTGATGATGGACATTGTGTTGATACTCCACTCATTATAATGACTGGCCTTCGCCAGCTGTGTAATCCCCTGTTGGGGCCTGTACAGCGCAGGAGTTTTTTTTGCTGCTGTCAGGTTCTTCTTTTACTGCTTGCTATCACCGACTTTTTTATTACTGACCGCTCGTATGGCAGTCTTGCGTCGATTCTTTACAGGCCTCCCCTGTTTGAGACCTGTTCTGGATATCCGAGATGAGAACCATATGAAAATAATTCTCATCTGATTGTTTTATGCTGCAAAATATTAGGCCGGAAAGTATCAAATGGCGTAATCGTGCGCCAATACATTTTGCAAATTTGTTAAGCAATTCTCTTTTACGGTGAGTACCGTATCGTTGAGGGCAGCCCTGCCGGACATCGAACATCACTATAAAGACATGATATTCAATAGGATAGAGAAAATTTTCTCTACAAGCGCGTCGCTGCGCTATCATCGTGTGATTTTGTACAAAAATTTAACAACTGGTTATTATTTAGCACATTCATCTAGGGGAA
This sequence comes from Enterobacter sp. GER_MD16_1505_Eko_090, assembly GCF_003331015.1. Taxonomy (NCBI): domain Bacteria; kingdom Pseudomonadati; phylum Pseudomonadota; class Gammaproteobacteria; order Enterobacterales; family Enterobacteriaceae; genus Enterobacter; species Enterobacter sp. GER_MD16_1505_Eko_090. The sequence goes on from NZ_PUQF01000007.1 coordinate 205,744, forward strand.
TGTTGAAATTACTAATATCATTTCGGTTATCTCTCAGCAAGCCCCAGAGTATCATGTGAGTAAAATAACAGAGCGATCGAAGATTTTCTGCGCAGGCGGGGTAAGGCGGAATTAATAACCTATTGAAATACAAGAAATGAACATTATTAGTAGAATTTATTATGATATGTGAGCATTTCAACTTTAGTTATATGATTTGCTGATAATCACGTAAAAAAACGGAGCCGTCGCTCCGTTCTTTCATATGAAGTATTAATGCAATAATCCGGGGAAAATGCTTTTAATACCCGTTACGATGAATTCGATCCCTAACGCCATCAGCAACAGGCCCATGATACGGGTAATGACGTTGATGCCCGTCTGACCCAGCAAGCGCACCAGCCAGGGTGCCATGCGGAACACGCCCCAACAGCAGAGCGCAAAAATGGCAATAGCCACGGAAAAGCCAATCAGGTGCATCAGGCTATGATAACGCGTGCCCCAGACAATGGTTGAACTGATGGCCCCAGGACCGGCCATCAGCGGTAAGGCCAGCGGCACCACGCCAATGCTTTCGCGGATGGCGGTTTCTGACTTCTCTTGTTTATTCTGCTTATCCTCGCCCAGCTTACCGCTGATCATGGACATGGCGATGGTCACCACCAGGATCCCACCTGCAATGCGGAAAGAATCTATCGAAATCCCGAAAAGCTGGAGAATGGCGTCACCCAGAAAAAGAGAGGTGAGCAATATGATCGCCACCGACAGGTTAGCGGTGAGGTTGGTCTTATTCCTGGCCGCCGCTGTCTGGTAACTCGTCATACTAATGAAGACAGGAATGATCCCCACCGGGTTGACCAGGGCAAACAAACCAATAAAAAATTTAAAATACGTTGGAAAATCAAAGAGCGTTTGGATCACGTTTTGCTCCGCTTATACATATGCCCTGGACTGACAATTTGTCATGAGAAATCGCGCTGAAGATACCCTTTTTATCAGCATACTTCACTTGAAATCTGTACCAAAACGTTATCATTTCAGGATGTTAAACATTTGTATAATCAATGATAGTGCCGCTTCCAATACTTACGTAATTATTTAACACTGGAAAAATCAGCACGAAATAACCCTGCTGAAAGGTATCAGCTTAGGGGAAAATTGACGCAGATCATGATTTTCGTACTCAGAAGTGAGTAATCTTGGTTACACCCCCAGGGAGGCCACCTGCCAAAAAGGGATGATGCTAAGGTAAGGCTCTTTTAGTAAATTAGTGTGCTGGTGTACAAAGTAACTCTTTGTTTTATTTTGTGTTACGCAAGTGCTATCGGCTCTGTCTATACTGTGTGACGTATCGAGCGCTGGTTTACTAAAAGAGTTTAAACATTATCAGGAGAGCATTATGGCTGTTACTAATATCGCTGAACTGAACGCCCTCGTCGAGCGCGTGAAAAAAGCCCAGCGTGAATATGCCAATTTCACCCAAGAACAGGTTGATAAAATCTTCCGCGCGGCCGCACTGGCTGCTGCAGATGCTCGAATCCCTCTCGCTAAAATGGCCGTTGCCGAATCCGGCATGGGTATCGTTGAAGATAAAGTGATCAAAAACCACTTTGCTTCAGAGTATATCTACAACGCCTATAAAGATGAGAAAACCTGTGGCGTGCTGTCTGAAGACGACACCTTCGGTACTATCACCATCGCTGAACCTATCGGCATTATCTGCGGTATCGTTCCGACCACTAACCCAACGTCTACCGCTATCTTCAAATCACTGATTAGCCTGAAGACCCGTAACGCAATCATCTTCTCTCCACACCCACGTGCGAAAGACGCGACCAACAAAGCTGCAGATATCGTCCTGCAGGCCGCTATCGCTGCGGGTGCACCAAAAGACCTGATTGGCTGGATCGACCAACCTTCTGTTGAGCTCTCCAACGCGCTGATGCATCACCCGGACATTAACCTGATTCTGGCGACCGGTGGTCCAGGCATGGTTAAAGCTGCATACAGCTCCGGTAAACCGGCTATCGGTGTGGGCGCGGGTAATACCCCTGTTGTTATCGACGAAACTGCTGACATCAAACGTGCTGTCGCGTCTGTACTGATGTCTAAAACCTTCGATAACGGTGTAATCTGTGCATCTGAACAGTCTGTTGTAGTTGTGGATTCCGTATATGACGCGGTTCGCGAACGTTTCGCCAGCCACGGCGGCTACCTGCTGCAGGGCAAAGAGCTGAAAGCGGTTCAGGACATCATCCTGAAAAATGGCGCGCTGAACGCCGCTATCGTGGGTCAGCCAGCCTACAAAATTGCTGAACTCGCAGGCTTTACCGTTCCGGCAACCACCAAAATCCTGATCGGTGAAGTGAAAGTTGTTGACGAAAGCGAGCCGTTCGCACACGAAAAACTGTCTCCTACGCTTGCCATGTACCGTGCGAAAGATTTCGAAGAGGCGGTAGAGAAAGCGGAGAAGCTGGTTGCCATGGGCGGTATCGGTCACACCTCTTGTCTGTACACTGACCAGGATAACCAGCCAGAGCGTGTTGCTCACTTCGGTCAGATGATGAAAACCGCACGTATCCTGATCAACACCCCTGCTTCTCAGGGTGGTATCGGTGACCTGTACAACTTTAAACTCGCACCTTCCCTGACTCTGGGTTGTGGTTCCTGGGGTGGTAACTCCATCTCTGAAAACGTTGGTCCAAAACACCTGATCAACAAGAAAACCGTTGCTAAGCGAGCTGAAAACATGTTGTGGCACAAACTTCCGAAATCTATCTACTTCCGCCGTGGCTCTCTGCCAATCGCGCTGGATGAAGTGATTACTGATGGCCACAAACGTGCGCTCATCGTGACTGACCGTTTCCTGTTCAACAACGGCTACGCTGACCAGATCACCTCTGTGCTGAAAGCGGCTGGCGTCGAAACTGAAGTGTTCTTCGAAGTTGAAGCTGACCCAACCCTGAGCGTGGTTCGTAAAGGTGCTGAACTGGCTAACTCCTTCAAACCAGATGTGATTATCGCACTGGGTGGTGGTTCCCCAATGGACGCCGCGAAAATCATGTGGGTGATGTACGAGCATCCAGAAACTCACTTCGAAGAACTGGCGCTGCGCTTTATGGATATCCGTAAACGTATCTACAAGTTCCCGAAAATGGGCGTAAAAGCGAAAATGATCGCGGTCACCACCACTTCCGGTACCGGTTCAGAAGTCACGCCATTCGCGGTAGTAACAGACGATGCAACCGGTCAGAAATACCCACTGGCTGACTATGCGCTGACGCCAGACATGGCTATCGTTGATGCGAACCTGGTCATGGAGATGCCGAAGTCTCTGTGTGCGTTCGGTGGTCTGGATGCGGTAACTCACGCCCTGGAAGCCTACGTTTCTGTACTGGCATCTGAGTTCTCTGACGGTCAGGCTCTGCAGGCTCTGAAACTGCTGAAAGAAAACCTGCCAGCGTCCTACAACGAAGGGTCTAAAAACCCTGTAGCACGTGAACGTGTCCACAGTGCCGCAACCATCGCCGGTATCGCGTTTGCCAACGCCTTCCTGGGTGTTTGCCACTCAATGGCGCACAAACTGGGCTCACAGTTCCACATTCCTCACGGTCTGGCGAACGCCCTGCTGATCAGCAACGTTATCCGTTATAACGCTAACGACAACCCAACCAAGCAGACTGCTTTCAGCCAGTACGACCGCCCACAAGCACGTCGTCGCTATGCTGAAATCGCTGACCACCTTGGTCTGAGCGCACCGGGCGACCGTACTGCTGCCAAGATTGAGAAACTGCTGGCATGGCTGGAAAGCCTGAAAGCTGAACTGGGTATTCCTAAGTCAATCCGTGAAGCGGGCGTACAGGAAGCTGACTTCCTTGCTCACGTAGATAAGCTGTCTGAAGATGCATTCGATGACCAGTGTACTGGTGCTAACCCGCGCTACCCACTGATCTCCGAGCTGAAACAGATTCTGCTGGATACCTACTACGGTCGTGAGTTCAAAGAAGGTGACGTTGCCGCTGTGAAAACAGAAGCACCTGTCATCAAAGCTGACAAGAAAGCGAAGAAAAGCGCTTAATTGACATCAGCAGATGAAAAACCCGCCTTTATGGCGGGTTTTTTTATGTGTGAATAATAAGCCAGACGTTATTTTCTGTTGTCGTGCTGAATCGCCGTCAGCGAGCCTACAGACAGCGCTTCTTTATAATGCTTACGGCAGACCGAAACATAACGTTCATTGCCGCCTATCACCACCTGCTCACCATCTGCATAAGGTTTTCCGGCCTGGTCAAGACGAAGTACCATACTGGCTTTACGACCGCAGAAGCAGATCGTTTTCAGTTCGACAAGTTTATCCGACCAGGCGAGCAAATACTGGCTCCCTTCAAAAAGCTCGCCGCGGAAATCCGTGCGCAGGCCATAACACAGCACGGGGATATCAAGCTCATCGACTACCTCTGACAGGGCATAGACCTGTTCACGCGTCAGAAACTGGCTCTCATCGACCAGGACACAATGAATGGGCTGCGCAGCATGTTCTGCACGAATGTCTTCAAACAGATCGGTTTTCGGGTTAAACAGCCTTGCAGGCGACGAGAGCCCTATTCTGGAGCTCACCTTCCCCGCACCAAAGCGATCGTCAATTTCCGCCGTATAAACAACGGTACGCATCCCTCGCTCCTGGTAATTGTACGAGGATTGCAGCAGCGCGGTGGATTTCCCGGCATTCATTGCCGAATAGTAGAAATAAAGTTGTGCCATTGGCCGTAAAACCCTAATCAATGTGTAATATTCCCGATGAGTCATTGTACCATATTTTGTCTGGTCATCAGCGATGCAGCGCACAGAGGATGCAGTTCAGTACGGCGTTCAGTACCGTCTGTTTAACAAAATAACCCGTTAAAACATGAAGTAAACGCATTCAGCCAGACGACGAGGTTATAAGTTCAACCAAACATAACACTTCTTTTTATAGTGGAATCCGTGTTCTTTAAGATTCACTATTTATTAACTATTTCAGGCTTAACACCAGGGGTGAGAACTAATACAAAAGGCTGATATTTCTCCGCCGGAACTATAATTCCTGCGGGAAATGTCACAAAAAAAAGATGCAGGCGGCCTGTTTTAGCATGCTCAGATGATAACAACCGAGACTGCTGGGTGGCGGAATTTAAGTTAGCGTAATTAATAATAGCGGCAATATTTAGTATTTTTTGAATTCCTTACATTCCTGGCTATTGCACAACTGAATTTATGGCTCTATTATTAGGTCAACAAACCACCCCCCATTATAAGTTTGAGATTACTACAATGAGCGAAGCACTTAAAATTCTGAACAACATCCGTACTCTTCGTGCGCAGGCAAGAGAATGCACCCTCGAAACGCTTGAAGAAATGCTGGAAAAATTAGAAGTTGTAGTTAATGAACGTCGTGAAGAAGAAAGCGCTGCTGCGGCTGAAATCGAAGAACGTACTCGTAAACTGCAGCAATATCGTGAAATGCTGATTGCTGATGGTATCGATCCAAATGAATTGCTGAACAGCATGGCTGCCGCTAAAACCGGTACTAAAGCAAAGCGTGCTGCCCGTCCTGCTAAATATAGCTACGTTGATGAGAACGGCGAAACTAAAACCTGGACTGGCCAGGGTCGTACTCCTGCTGTTATCAAGAAAGCGATGGATGAGCAAGGTAAACAGCTGGACGACTTCCTGATCAAGGATTAATCGAGCCTTATTCAGAAAAATCCCGCTTATTGCGGGATTTTTTTTAACCTAAATTTGTCGCAAACATCCTCTTACACTCTGTCATAAAGCATTATTTAGCAATTTCATCGACTGTACTTTAAGACAGGTTTTCGGGAGTGTTACGGGCATAAAAAAACCGGTGGGCAACGCCTCACCGGTTTGAACATTAGCAGCGGTGGCTTATTTCTTAATACCTACGCTCTCTTTGAGCCAGGTTTTAAATTCTTCGCCGAGGGTATTGTGGCGGATACCATATTCAACAAACGCCTGCATATAACCGAGCTTATTACCGCAGTCATGGCTCTTACCTTTCATATGGTAGGCCTCAACGGTCTCTTTCTCGATCAGCATATCGATGGCATCCGTCAGCTGGATCTCATCACCCGCTCCTGGAGGCGTTTTAGCCAGCAGAGGCCAGATCTCAGCACTCAGGACATAGCGACCTACAACAGCAAGGTTTGAAGGCGCTACGTCGGCTTTAGGCTTCTCTACGACGCCAACCATTGGCACACTCTCACCCGGCTCAAGGTTAACGCCTTTGCAGTCAACCACACCGTATGCCGTTACGTCTTCAACAGGCTCAACCATAATCTGGCTGCTGCCGGTTTCGTCGAAACGCTTGATCATTTCAGCCAGGTTATCCTGAGAAAGATCGGATTCGTATTCATCCAGAATAACGTCAGGCAGAATTACCGCTACAGGCTCATCACCCACGACAGGGTGCGCGCACATAACAGCGTGGCCCAGACCTTTAGCCAGCCCCTGACGAACCTGCATAATGGTGACGTGTGGAGGGCAAATAGACTGAACTTCTTCTAACAGCTGACGCTTAACGCGCTTTTCCAGCATGGCTTCAAGTTCAAAGCTTGTATCGAAATGGTTTTCGATAGAGTTTTTAGATGAATGCGTAACCAGCACAATTTCAGTGATGCCGGCTGCGATACATTCATTCACGACATACTGGATTAATGGCTTATCAACCAGAGGCAGCATCTCTTTAGGAATCGCCTTGGTTGCTGGTAACATCCTGGTCCCCAATCCCGCTACCGGGATAACGGCCTTTCTGACTTTCGAATTTAGGGCAGCCATTCAAATTCTCCTGAGCTGTTCAAGTTTTGAACTTTTATGCAATAAATAACGCGTTGAGTATATCAGTCTCGCCCCGCAGTCCGGGTCTGAAAAGAACGCGTTGCCGATCAATTAGGATAAATACGCATGAAACCGGGCAGCGATAGTAGCACTCCCCGCAAAACACAGGTAAAGCAATCTTAAAATGACGATCCAATTGCTTATTCCGTGGACAACATTAAGCGTAGCCGCCCCCCGGCGCCCCAAATTTGGCACTGCCAGGAGGAACAGCGGTGGCTAATTTGATTAAGATACGCCGTTCCCAACGTCCCAAGCGGTACACCGTTACTCACCTGAATATGATGTTCACCGGTATTCAGTGATGCATTGAGACCGGCTGAAACGAGGATCAGATTTTTTAAACCGCTGTGGTAATAGCCGACCAATAGCGGAAACTGTCCAGGCAAATTGGCCTGACGAAAAAGCTGGTTTACCTGTTTGAGTAAACTGCCTAACTCCGGCAACCGTTGTCCCTGATGGGATAACTGCTCCTGCAACAAACCATTAAATAGCGCACGAAGAAGCAACGCCGCTAATACACCGTTATCCCCCGCCCGGGTGACATCCAGGGAATAAAACGCAAGGTCAGAGTCAGACAGTGGCGCAATATCCAGCACCAGTCCAGGCTGGTCAGCGGCCACCAGCTGCCGATAATTTACGCGACAGTGGGAAATAGTTTGCTGGACGGGCGGCTGGAGCTCTTGCAACAGTTTCGCCGCAGCAGGCGGATTACTCACCAGAGCGTCCCAGTCCTGGAAAAGACGTTCCTCTTCCTCAACCCGGGAATTAAACATATTCGGATAAAGGCACGCTAAGACCGTTTCTCGCAGCCGGTTCAAATCTTTAACCGGTTTAAGCAGAATATCCTGTACCCCTAGACGTAATGCTTTTGCGATATCCGCCATGTTTTCGGTGGCAGAGATGACCAGAATCGGCGTCTGATTGCCTTCGTTACGCAGATGCTCAACCAGCTTCAGTCCATTCATGCGCGGCATCGCAATGTCGCAAATCATCAAATCGGGCGTAATGCTGATCATTTTTTCCAGGGCGTCGATGCCATCTTCAGCCAGTGACGTCATTGCGCCCAGCGAGGATAACCACGAATCCAGTAGCGATCGGAAAACGGGCTCGTCTTCAACAATCAAAATGTGTTTTCCGGCCAATGGCTGCGTCATGGTTCCTCCCCTGGCTGACAGTAACTAAATAGTGGCATGCAATCGGCACTATCGCCTGTCAGATTTTGCTGAAGTAGTCAAAAAAAGGTGCTTAACGTGCGGTTTGCACAAAAGGCAACAATTCGTCCATTTTCTTTTCGACGGCTAACGAGCCCGCTGCGATGGCGGCCTCAGCCCGATGGAAATCAAGAGTAGAGATTTGCGGACAGTACGGCTGAATAAGAATATCCGGAGGATCGCCTGCCATACGGTTACGTTTAAGGCGATTCTCGAGTACCTGAATTGACGTGGTCATGATTTCTATCGCCGTCGGCGCAGCAACCGAACGACGTGCAGTCATACGCCCGATTCTTCCGCGCAGGCGCTCGTGCCAGGCCAGTTTCTCGCCCTCAGCATCTTCGCTCTGGAGGTTGACCGGCATGAGATCCTGTTGCATCAGGTGGGCGTCGTGCTGCAGGTCGACGGCAATCACGATGTCAGCACCCATTGCACGCGTCAGAGAGATGGGAACCGGGTTAACGACGCCACCATCGACAAGCCAGTAACCGTTGTGTGGGACAGGCGCCATGAGTCCCGGCATACTGCAGGAGGCACGCACGGCAAGATGGATATCCCCTTCGGTTAGCCAGAGTTCGCGACCTGTACTGAGGTTCGTCGCGACGGCGCCGAAAGGCATCTGACAATCAGTGAAGTCTTCGAGGGGCATAACCTGGCGGAACTGGTAAAGACGCGTTCGCCGCGCAGCAGTCCACCACGCTGCCAGGAGAGGTCCATCAGACGCAGCACGTCCCAGTAGCTGAAGGAGCGCACCCACGTCTCGAGCTCCGGAAGCTTCCCGCACGCGTAAGCGGAGCCGACAAGCGATCCGATTGAGCACCCTGCAACAATATCGACAGTAATGCCCATCTGATTTAAGGCATTAATCACGCCGATGTGTGACCATCCCCGGGCGGCACCTGAACCCAGCGCCAGCCCAATTTTAACCTTTCTCATTAGTCCTGTTTTACGTCCCCTGGATTCCTGACATGGCATCAACGCAACGCCTCAGTTAACATAGTGCTACCCGAAGCGTTTTACGCCTTTATTTTTTGTTCCAGGAAGAGAATCGTGTCTCAACTCTGCCCTTGTGGTAGCGCTCTGGAGTATAGCCTATGTTGCCAGCGATATCTTTCTGGCGATCAGGTTGCACCAGACCCGTCACACCTTATGCGTTCACGGTACACTGCTTTTGTGATCAAAGACGCAGACTACCTGATTAAAACCTGGCATCCATCCTGCCACGCAGCCGATTTCAAACAGGACATCGAAGCCGGGTTTGCGAACACGCAGTGGCTCGGCCTCACCGTCTATGAATCCTCTCCAGGCAGTCATGAAGATGAAGGTTACGTCAGCTTTGTTGCCCGTTTTACCGAGAACGCTAAGCCTGGCGCCATTATCGAGCGTTCCCGGTTCTTAAAGGAAGGCGGGCAATGGTATTATATTGACGGAACGCGTCCACAGTTTGGTCGTAACGATCCCTGCCCGTGTGGTTCAGGTAGAAAATTTAAAAAGTGTTGCGGGCAGTAATGCCTGACAACCCAGACTTCGCAAATACAAACAGGATTTCCCGGCGATGCAATCATTACAACGTAAAGTTCTGCGCACCATCTGTCCCGATCAAAAAGGGCTGATCGCACGAATTACCAACATTTGCTACAAGCATGAACTGAATATCGTGCAGAACAACGAGTTCGTTGACCACCGTACCGGCCGCTTCTTCATGCGTACCGAACTGGAAGGTATTTTCAACGACACCACGCTGCTGGCCGATCTGGACAGCGCGCTTCCGGAAGGTTCCGTGCGCGAGCTGACCCCTGCGGGCCGACGCCGCATCGTGATCCTGGTGACCAAAGAAGCACATTGTCTGGGCGACCTGCTGATGAAAGCCAACTACGGCGGTCTGGATGTCGAAATTGCGGCTGTTATTGGTAACCACGAGACGTTGCGCTCGCTGGTCGAGCGTTTTGATATTCCGTTCGAGCTGGTTAGCCATGAAGGCCTTACGCGTGAAGAGCACGACGATCTGATGGCGCAGGCCATTGAAGCGCATAACCCGGACTACGTGGTGCTGGCGAAATACATGCGCGTGTTAACGCCGTCTTTCGTGGCGCGTTTCCCGAACAAGATCATCAACATCCACCACTCGTTCCTGCCGGCCTTTATTGGTGCGCGTCCATACCACCAGGCCTACGAGCGCGGCGTGAAGATCATCGGCGCGACAGCCCACTACGTGAATGACAATCTGGACGAAGGTCCCATCATCATGCAGGACGTGATTCATGTGGATCACACTTACACCGCTGAGGACATGATGCGTGCAGGGCGTGACGTTGAGAAGAATGTGTTAAGCCGCGCGCTGTATCAGGTACTGGCCCAGCGTGTCTTCGTTTACGGCAACAGAACCATCATTCTTTAATCTTTCGGAAAATGAATTGATTAGCTTTGCGCCTTTACGGATAAAAAGCAGGCAAACAACTTCATTTCCCTAAAGGAAAGCTTTACAGGGGCGTCTCATTTGATATGATGCGCCCCGCTTCCAGCAGGAAGCAGGCCAGTAAAAAAGCATTACCCCGTGGTGGGGTTCCCGAGCGGCCAAAGGGAGCAGACTGTAAATCTGCCGTCATCGACTTCGAAGGTTCGAATCCTTCCCCCACCACCATCACTTTCAAATAACTCCAAATCTCCTGTTCGCACCGGGCATCATGCATTTCCGTAACGGGGAAGGAAGAGAAGCTTCGACTAAGGTTCGATCCGAGCGCAGCGAGAAAGCGTTGCCGAAGGCAACGACCCGAAGGGCGAGGCGCAACGCGCCGGGTCATCCTTCCCCAACATAAAAAAACCGAGTCCGCCCTTGTAGGCCGGGTAAGGCGCAGCCGCCACCCGGCGACAGAAACCTACATCGGAGGCAAGCGACGCCTGACCGGCGAACTCTTCACAATCGACGTATTACACTGGGCATGTTCCGCCAGGCCGTCCAGCAGCGCATCAAGCTGTTCGATTGACCGCACCACCAGCCTGATGACGAAGCAGTCCTCCCCGGTGACTTTGTCGCTCTCAATACACTCCGGCATCGCCTGAATATACTTATCCACCTTATGCAACAGCCCTGGCAACGGCCGTACGCGCACCAGCGCCTGCAGCGTATACCCCAGCGCCGCCAGATTCACCCGTGCACCATAACCCTGAATCACACCGCGCTCTTCCAGCCGCTTCAGGCGCTCTGCCGTACTGGGGGACGTCAGACCGATGCGGCCGCTGAGCACCTTCAACGACATGCGCGCATCCTCAACCAGGCAGGTTAAAATTTGTCGGTCGATATCATCGATAAGGCATTCCATTCGTTTCACCTAATTTTAAAAAGTCATTTACCTTTTCAACCTTATCTCACCCCTGTAAAACCCGACAGCGATTTTCGACAATAGCGTCATTAATCAGGAGGTGGATGATGCGTGATTTCCATAAAGGCGTCTGGCAAATGAGCCTGGCGATGTTAATTTCCGGCTCTATCGGCGCGTTTGTTTTGCTCTCCGGTCTGCCGGTGACGGAAGTGGTGTTCTGGCGCTGTCTTATCGGGGCTATGGCGCTTTTTATTTTTATCCGGGCAAGTCAAAAGCCCTTCAGCCCCCTCACCCGCACCACGCTGCTGCTGGCTATTCTCGGCGGCGTGGCGCTCGTGGTGAACTGGCTGCTGCTCTTCGCGGCCTATGAGCGCATCTCAATTGGTCTTTCAACCGTGGTCTATAACACCCAGCCTTTTATGCTGGTCTTGATGGGGATGTTTCTGGGCGAACGCGTCAGCCTGGTGAAATGGGGCTGGCTATTCCTCGCCTTTGGCGGCGTGGTGATCCTGCTCTCCAGCGAGCTGACCGGCGCGCATGGCAGCGAATGGCTCACCGGAATAGGTTTGGCCATGGCCGCGGCCTTCTTCTACGCGCTGACGGCAATCATTGCGCGCAAACTGAAAACAATCGCACCGCAGCATATTGCCTTTATCCAGGTGCTGACCGGCGTCGTGATGCTTTTGCCGTTTGCCAGCCTGCCGTCATTTTCCGGCGATTTCCCCTGGCCGATGCTGCTGACGCTCGGCATTGTCCATACCGGCATTATGTACCAGCTGCTCTACAGCGCAATTCAGAAGCTGCCTACGCCCATCACCGGCTCCCTGTCGTTTATCTATCCGGTGGTGGCAATTGTTGTCGATAATCTGGTGTTCGGACACGCGCTTAACCTGACGCAGCTGGCGGGCGGTGCGCTGATCCTGTTTGCTGCCGCAGGCAACAACCTGGGCTGGGGTGAAAAAAAACCCCGCGAGCGCGGGGTTAGTATCAAAACGGCGAATTAGCGACGGGCGCGTACAATCTGGTATTTGCGCGTCAGGTACTCCACCGGCGCGCTCCAGATGTGGACCAGGCGGGAGAACGGGAACAGCACAAACAGCGTCATCCCCAGCACCAGGTGAACGCGGAAGATAAACGCCACGCCGTCCAGGTGCTCAGATGCTCCGCCGTGGAAGGTCACCACGGACTGCGCCCAGCCGACCAGCTTCATCATTTCGCTTCCGTCCATATGCTGCGCCGAGAACGGAATGGTCAGCAGACCCAGCGCGCACTGTACCATCAGCAGGGAGAGGATCAGGATATCCGCTGCGGTTGTGGTCGCACGCACACGCGGGGTGAACAGACGACGCTTGAGCAGCAGCAGGCCGCCAACAAGGGTCATCACGCCGCAGGCACCGCCCGCGATCATCGCCATCTTCTGCTTCACCTCAATCGGCAGCCACGCTTCATACATCCAGTGCGGCGTCAGCATCCCGAGGAAGTGACCGGCAAAAATGCCCAGAATCCCGATGTGGAACAGGTTAGACGCCACGTGCATCCCCTTGCGGTCCAGCATCTGGCTGGAGGCGGCACGCCAGGTGTACTGGCCATAATCGTAACGCAGCCAGCTTCCCACCAGGAACACGGTGCCCGCGATATACGGGTAAATGTCAAAGAAGAACATATTCAGGAAGTGCATTAGTGCCGTCCTCCGTTAGAGATTTTCAAATATTGCGGGGCAACCGCGCCGGCAAAACGGCGCTGGTGAGCAGCGATTTCAGACTCGCCGCAGTTCTGGTCAGCAAAGAATTTGACCTGCTCTTCTTCCCAGACCGCATCCAGCGCCTGTGGCGTATCGTCACGGGCCTCATCGGCGATTTTCTCCGCCACTTTTTCACTGTCGACAGAGGCGTTGGCGAGCTTCACCAGCAGTTCGAACAGCACCGCGTAGCGGCTCTCACGTTGCTGAAGACGCGCGCCGAGCAGCGCCAGGATCGGCGCGATGTCCTGCAGACCGCCCAGCGCCTCTTCTTTTGGCAGCTGCGCCAGATATTCCAGATAGAGCGGCAGGTGATCCGGCAGCTCGCGGCTGTCGAGCTGCAGGCCGTGCTGCTCGTACTGTGCCATCAGGTCAACCATCGCCTGACCGCGGTCGCGGGATTCACCGTGAACGTGTTCGAACAGCAGCAGCGAGGTCGCACGCCCCCGATCAAACAGCTGACTGTAGTCCGCCTGCGCATCAAGAAGATCGCGCGCCAGCAGGTCACGGAGGAAAACGCCAAGCCGCTGGGCATCTTCTTTATCCAGGTTTTCAGATGCCGCAAGCGCATCAAAAAGTTCCTGCTGGTGCTGCGCCAGCGCAGCATCCGGGTACTCGAGCAGACGCGAAACAATGACGAGTTCAATCATGAGTGCGGCTCCGTTTTACTGGTCACATCCATGGCGTCGATGCGGCGGCTGTTGGACAGGTTGAATTTGCTGTCTGACCCGTGGCAGCCGTCGCCAAAGGTAAAGCCACAGCCGTTTTTCTCCGGGAAGGCCTCGCGGGCCAGCTCACGGTGGCTGCTCGGCACCACGAAACGGTCTTCGTAGTTGGCTATCGCCAGATAGCGGTACATTTCCTGCGCCTGCGCTTCGGTCAGACCGACCTCTTCCAGCGCGCGGGTGTCGGTTACGCCGTCCACGGTTTCGGCACGCTTGAAGTGGCGCATCGCCAGCATACGCTTCAGCGCCAGCAGTACGGGCTGGGTATCCCCTGCGGTCAGCAGGTTGGCCAGGTACTGAACCGGAATACGAAGGCTCTCCACATCCGGCAGAATGCCGTTGCTGCCCAGCTCACCCGCGTCAGCGGCAGACTGAATCGGCGACAGCGGCGGCACGTACCAGACCATCGGCAGCGTGCGGTATTCCGGATGCAGCGGCAGGGCCAGCTTCCAGTCCATCGCCATTTTGTACACCGGAGACTGCTGCGCGGCGTCGATTACGCTCTGCGGAATGCCGTCTTTCAGCGCCTGCTCAATCACTTTCGGATCGTTCGGGTCGAGGAACACGTCCAGCTGACGCTGATACAGATCCTTCTCGTTCTCGGTGCTCGCGGCGTTTTCAATCGCGTCCGCGTCGTACAGCAGCACGCCGAGGTAGCGAATACGGCCTACGCAGCTTTCGGAACAGACGGTCGGCATACCGGCTTCGATACGCGGGTAGCAGAAGATGCACTTCTCGGACTTGCCGCTCTTCCAGTTGAAGTAGATCTTTTTGTACGGGCAGCCGGTGATGCACATGCGCCAGCCGCGGCACTTGTCCTGGTCGATCAGCACGATCCCGTCTTCTTCACGCTTGTAGATGGCGCCGCTCGGGCAGGTCGCCACGCACGCCGGGTTAAGGCAGTGCTCGCACAGGCGCGGCAGATACATCATGAAGGTGTTTTCGAACTGGCCGTACATCGCCTTCTGCATGTTCTCGAAGTTCTGGTCTTTGGCGCGTTTTTCGAACTCGCCGCCCAGAATCTCCTCCCAGTTTGGACCGCTGGTAATTTTGTCCATGCGCTGACCGGTGATCAACGAGCGGGGACGGGCGATCGGCTGGTGTTTACCTTCCGGCGCGTTGTGCAGATTCTGGTAGTCGTAGTCAAACGGCTCGTAGTAATCCTCGATGCCCGGCAGGTGCGGGTTAGCAAAGATTTTTCCCAGAAGCCAAGCGCGGTTACCCATGCGCGGCTGCAGCTTGCCGTTGATTTTGCGGATCCAGCCGCCCTTCCACTTCTCCTGGTTTTCCCAGTCGGTCGGGAAGCCGGTGCCCGGCTTGCTTTCCACGTTGTTGAACCAGGCGTATTCCATACCTTCGCGGCTGGTCCAGACATTTTTACAGGTGACCGAGCAGGTATGGCAGCCGATGCATTTATCCAGATTCAGCACCATGCCGACTTGTGAACGAATTTTCATTTTACGCTCTCCTGTACCTGGTCATTACCTTCGCCGTCTAACCAGTTAATATTCTTCATCTTACGTACCACCACGAACTCATCGCGGTTCGATCCTACGGTGCCGTAGTAGTTAAAGCCGTAGGCCAGCTGGGCATAGCCACCAATCATATGGGTCGGCTTCGGCGTAATGCGGGTCACGGAGTTGTGGATCCCGCCGCGCTGCTCGGTGATCTCTGACCCCGGCAGGTTCACGATACGTTCCTGCGCATGGTACATCATGGTCATCCCGGCCGGTACGCGCTGGCTCACCACCGCACGCGCCGTCAGGGCACCGTTGCTGTTGAACACTTCGATCCAGTCGTTATCTTCAATACCCAGATCTTTGGCATCCGTTTCGCTCATCCAGACAATCGGACCGCCGCGCGACAGGGTCAGCATCAGCAGGTTGTCGCTGTAGGTGGAGTGGATCCCCCACTTCTGGTGCGGCGTCAGGAAGTTCAGCGCCTTCTCCGGGTTACCGTTGGATTTTGCGCCCATCACCGCTTTCACGGAGCGGGTGTCGATAGGCGGACGGTACACCAGCAGGCTTTCACCGAAGTCGCGCATCCACTGGTGGTCCTGATACAGCGACTGGCGGCCGGACAGGGTGCGCCATGGGATCAGCTCGTGAACGTTGGTGTAGCCCGCGTTATAGGACACATGCTCGTCTTCCAGACCTGACCAGGTCGGGCTGGAGATAATCTTGCGCGGCTGGGCCTGAATATCGCGGAAGCGGATTTTCTCTTCCTCTTTATTCGTCGCCAGATGCGTATGGTCGCGACCGGTGAACGCGCTCAGCGCCGCCCAGGCCTTCACCGCGACGTGGCCGTTGGTTTCCGGGGCCAGGGTCAGGATCATCTCTGCCGCATCAATCGCCGTGTTCAGCATGGGCTGGCCTTTCGCCGGGCCGTCCGCTTTGGTGTAGTTGAGCTTGCGCAGCAGATCCATTTCGCTCTGGGTGTTCCAGGCGATGCCTTTGCCGCCGTTACCGATTTTCTCCATCAGCGGGCCGATAGAGGTAAAGCGCTCGTAGGTTGCCGGGTAGTCACGTTCAACCGGAATGATGTGCGGTGCGGTCACGCCCGGGATCAGGTCGCATTCGCCTTTTTTCCAGTCCTTCACGTCCAGCGGCTGCGCCAGTTCGGCAGCGGAGTCGTGCTGGATGGGCAGCGTTACCACGTCGGTCTCTTTGCCGAGGTGCCCCACGCAGACTTCGGAGAAGGTCTTCGCGATGTCTTTGTAGATTTCCCAGTCGCTTTTTGATTCCCACGCCGGGTCAACGGCCGCAGACAGCGGATGAATAAACGGATGCATATCCGAGGTATTCATGTCGTCTTTTTCGTACCAGGTGGCGGTAGGCAGCACGATGTCGGAGTAAAGGCAGGTGCTGGACAGACGGAAGTCGAGGGTCACCACCAGATCCAGCTTGCCGTCGAGACCGTTGTCTTTCCACTCCACCTCTTCCGGCTTCACGCCGCCCTGCTTGCCGAGATCTTTCCCCTGGATACCGTTTTCGGTACCGAGCAGGTACTTCAGCATGTACTCGTGGCCTTTACCGGACGAGCCCAGCAGGTTGGAGCGCCAGATGAACAGGTTGCGCGGGTGGTTTTTACCGTTTTCCGGCTGTTCTGCCGCAAAGCGGATTGAGCCATCCTTCAGGGATTGCACGGTGTAATCCACCGGTGACATGCCCGCTTTCTTCGCCGCTTCCGCAATGCGCAGCGGGTTAGTGCCCAACTGCGGCGCCGACGGCAGCCAGCCCATGCGCTCGGCGCGGACGTTGAAGTCAATCAGATGGCCGCTGTAGCGGGATTTATCCGCCATCGGCGACAGCAGCTCCTGTGCGGTGACCGTCTCGTAACGCCACTGGCTGGAGTGGTTATAGAAGTAGGAGGTGCTGTTCATGTGGCGTGCCGGACGCTGCCAGTCAAGGGCAAACGCCAGCGGCTGCCAGCCGGTCTGCGGACGCAGTTTTTCCTGACCCACGTAGTGCGCCCAGCCGCCGCCGCTCTGGCCGACGCAGCCGCAGAAGATCAGCATGTTGATCAGACCACGGTAGTTCATATCGAGGTGATACCAGTGGTTAAGACCCGCACCGACGATGATCATGGAACGACCGTGGGTCTTATCGGCGTTTTCCGCAAACTCTCGGGCGATACGCACGATCTGCGCGCGTGGAACGCCGGTGATCTGCTCCGCCCATGCCGGGGTATAAGCCTTCACGTCGTCATAGCCGGTTGCGCAGTTTTCATCACCCAGACCGCGTTCCAGGCCGTAGTTAGCCATGGTCAGGTCATAGACGGTGGTGACCAGCGCGGTAGTCCCGTCGGCCAGCTGCAGGCGTTTCACCGGCAGCTTGTGCATCAGCACGTTTTTCAGCTCAACCTTGTTGAAGTGCTCGGAACCTTCGCCGCCAAAGTACGGGAAGCCCACATCAGCAATCTCGTCCTGGCTACCCAGCATGCTCAGACGCAGTTCCGTCTCTTCACCGGTCGTGCCGTTACGCTGCTCAAGGTTCCACTTGCCCTTCTCGCCCCAGCGGAAGCCGATAGAGCCGTTTGGCGCCACCAGCTCACCGTTGCTGTTATAGGCGACGGTTTTCCACTCTGGGTTATTTTCCTGGCCCAGCGCGTCCACCAGATCGGCGGCGCGCAGCGTACGGCCTGCGGCGTAGTAGCCGTCACGCTCTTCGAGCATCACCAGCATCGGCATGTCGGTGTAGCGGCGGACGTAGTCGGTGAAGTACTGGCTTGGCTTATCAAGATGGAACTCACGCAGCATGACGTGGCCCATCGCCATCGCCATCGCGGCATCGGTACCCTGTTTCGGTGCCAGCCACAGGTCGCACAGCTTGGCGATTTCGGCGTAGTCCGGGGTCACCGCCACGGTTTTGGTGCCTTTGTAACGGACTTCGGTAAAGAAGTGCGCGTCCGGCGTACGGGTCTGCGGCACGTTTGAGCCCCAGGCGATGATGTAGCTGGAGTTGTACCAGTCGGCGGACTCCGGCACGTCGGTCTGTTCGCCCCAGGTCTGTGGAGACGCTGGCGGCAGGTCGCAGTACCAGTCGTAGAAGCTCAGGCAGGTACCGCCGATTAAGGAGAGATAGCGCGCGCCGGAAGCGTAAGAGACCATCGACATCGCCGGGATTGGCGAGAAGCCTGCCACGCGGTCAGGACCGTAGGTTTTCACGGTGTAGACGTTGGAGGCGGCAATCAGCTCGTTCACCTCTTTCCAGGAAGAGCGAACGAAACCACCGCGACCACGCGCCTGCTTGAAGCTTTTCGCTTTGTCGGCGTCCTCGATGATGGATGCCCACGCATCAACCGGATCGCTGTGCTGCACTTTCGCTTCACGCCACATTTTCATCAGGCGTTTACGCATCAGCGGGTATTTGAGACGGTTGGCGCTGTAGAGATACCAGGAGTAGCTGGCGCCGCGCGGGCAGCCGCGCGGTTCATGGTTCGGCATATCCGGACGGGTGCGCGGGTAGTCGGTCTGCTGCATTTCCCACGTCACCAGACCGTTTTTAACGAAAATCTTCCAGCTACATGAGCCAGTGCAGTTTACGCCGTGGGTAGAACGGACGACTTTGTCATGCTGCCAGCGCTGGCGGTAACCGTCTTCCCAGTCCCGGTTGGTATCCAGAACCTGGCCGTGCCCATCGGCAAACGTTTCGCCCTTCTGCTTGAAGTAGCGAAACCGGTCCAAAAACTTGCTCATCGGGTATCTCCTGTATGGAGCCTGTGGCTCTCTAAATCGACATTGCTGATTTGCAGCGAAGGTAACGCCCTGAAAGAGAGGGAGAATTGATAACGATCAAGACAACGAGGGACTTTCAGGCGAGGGATTACACCGAATACCACCAAAGCGGTATCTTTATAAATTTCATATCTATATGAAATATAAAGTCATTTCAATTTCATCCTACAAAAGACCAGGCAAAATTTAACATCTCAGGTATTAAGGGGTAGAGCGCCCTGGAAAGCGATGGCGATCACAGTGTTGCCTGCGGATTTCCTCAGCAGGGCTTTCAGTATGTTGTAACTATTTTGACCCCAAAAAAAACGCGGCCCGAAGGCCGCGTAAACGGATAATCACACTTACTTATTTTTTTTGGTATTACGGCCATATACCAGCCACGTAATCACAACGCAGGCGATATAGAAGATGAGGAAGACCTTCATTGCCCCCGCCGGAGAGCCGGTCAGATCCAGCGAGATGCCGAACGCTTTCGGAATAAAGAAGCCGCCAATTGCGCCAATCGCAGAGATAAAGCCCAGTGCTGCAGCCGTATCCGTTGCCGCTTCACGCATCGCCTGCTCTTCGCTTCCGCCCTGCGCCTTCACGCGGTCCATCGTCAGCTTGCGGAAGATCACGGAGATCATCTGGAAGGTAGACGCACTCCCCAGCCCGGCCGTCAGGAACAGCACCATAAACACGCCGAAGAAGGCGATGAAGCTCCCGCCCTGTCCGTCAGCAGGCAGCGTCAGGAACAGCAGCGCACAGAAGACTGCCATCACGACGAAGTTAACCAGCGTCACGCGGGTCCCGCCCAGACGGTCAGAGATCATACCGCCCAGCGAACGCGCCAGGGCGCCAATAAACGGGCCGAAGAAGGCGAATTGCAGGATCTGCACGTCCGGGAACTGCGTTTTCGACAGCATCGCGAAGCCCGCCGAGAAGCCGATAAACGAACCGAAGGTCGCCAGATACAGCAGCGCCATCACCCAGAGGTGTCCACGCTTCAGCACCGGCAGCTGTTCGCTCAGCGACGCCTTCGACGCGGACAGGTCATTCATAAAGAACCAGGCTGCAAGGGTGAAGACCACGAGGAACGGCACCCAGATCCAGGCTGCGTTTTGCAGAAAGAGGGAAGAACCATCCGCCTGCTCAACGCCACCGCCGCCAAAGGCTGCAAAAATGGAGACCGAGATCGCCAGGGGAGCGATCAGCTGCATCACGCTCACGCCCATATTGCCCAGACCGCCGTTAATCCCCAGCGCGCCGCCCTGCTTTGCTTTCGGGAAGAAGAAGCTGATGTTCGCCATGCTGGAGGCGAAGTTCGCCCCGGCAAAGCCGCACAGCAGGGAGATAATCACGAACACGCTGAACGGCGTGGAGGTATCCTGCACCGCGAAGCCGAGCCACACGCAAGGGACGATCATGATGCCCGTACTGAACGCCGTCCAGCGACGGCCGCCGAAAACCGGCACCATAAACGCGTAAGGGACGCGCAGCAGCGCGCCTGACAGCGACGGCAGCGCGGTCAGCATAAACAGCTGATCGGTTGTGAACGTAAACCCGACTTTGGGCAGGTTTACCGCCACCGCGCTAAACAACATCCACACGCAAAACGCTAACAACAAGCACGGCACGGAAATCCACAGATTCCGGCTTGCTACACGATGGCCGCGCTGTTGCCAGAACGCCGGATCCTCTGGACGCCAGTCTGTAATAACGGCACCATTTTCCCTTTCGGGAGCGGATGAGTGACTCATAGACACCTCTGATTCTCGAATGATGCTGCAAACATTAGGGTTTTAGGGCGGCGGTAAGTTGATATAAATCAAAGGAAAAGTGGGGGGATTTGCGGCGCAAAATAAGGCCTCACCCTTAGTGAGTAGGCTAATTCGGTAAAAAAGACGTGGTTTTTCACGGGACTGACGGTTCCCTGTCCCCCCCACCTCCGGCCCCCTACTCCGTTGGCAATTTAGGGGTAATCCTTTATTGGTATGGGTATACTCCAGGGTATGCACCAGAATAGCGCCATTCCTGCAAGCAGGCCACGTCAGGAGCACGCCCACTCTATGTTAAAAAGATGCTTATCTCCGCTAACGCTCGTGAATCAGCTCGCCCTGATTGTTTTGCTGTCCACCGCCATCGGTGTGACCGGCATGGCGATCTCCGGCTGGCTGGTACAAGGGGTACAGGGTAATGCGCATGCGATTAATGAGGCAGGCTCGCTACGCATGCAGAGTTACCGTCTGCTGGCGGCGGTTCCGCTGACGCAGGACGATCGGCCTTTAATCGATGAAATGGAGCGCACGGCGTTCAGCCCCGAGCTGGAAAATGCCGCCATCCGTGCCGGTCAGCAATCCCAGTTGAAAGCCCTTCAGGGGTACTGGCACACCCAGCTGCAGCCGGGCCTGAAACAGGCACGCAGTACAGAAGCCGTTGCCCAGGACGTGGCGGGGTTTGTCTCCCGCATTGACGCGCTGGTCTCCGCGTTCGACCAGACGACCGAATTACGCATCGACCGGGTGGTGATGGTGCACCGGGCCATGGCGCTGTTTATGGGGCTGCTGCTGATCTTCACCATCGTCTGGCTCCGCGCGCGTCTGCTGAATCCCTGGAAACAGCTGCTGGCGATGGCCCGCGCGGTCACCGCACGCGATTTTACCCAGCGCACGCACATTAGCGGGCGCAACGAGATGGCCATGCTCGGCCAGGCACTCAATACCATGTCGGCAGAGCTCTCCGAGAGCTACGCGGTGCTGGAGCAGCGCGTACAGGAAAAAACGGCCGGGCTGGAGCAGAAAAACGAGATCCTCTCTTTCCTCTGGCAGGCCAACCGTCGCTTGCACATGCAGGTGCCGCTATGTGAACGTCTCTCACCGGTGCTGAATGGCCTGCAAAAGCTGACCCTGCTGCGCGATCTGGAGCTGCGTGTCTACGATGTGGAAGACGAAGAGAACCACCAGGAATTTACCTGTCAGTCCGATATGTCCTGCGATGACAAAGGCTGCCATCTTTGCCCTCGCGGCCTGCCGCCGCTGACCTCCGGCGGCACGACCCTGAAGTGGCGCCTGACGGACAGCCACACTCAGTACGGCATTCTGCTGGCCACCCTGCCAACCGGACGCCACCTGAGCCACGACCAGCAGCAGCTGGTAGATACGCTGGTTGAACAGCTGACGGCCACGCTGGCGCTCGACAGGCATCAGGAAAAACAGCAGCAGCTGATCGTCATGGAAGAGCGCGCGACCATCGCCCGCGAGCTGCACGACTCCATCGCCCAGTCGCTTTCCTGTATGAAAATGCAGGTGAGCTGCCTGCAGATGCAGGATGCGGAGATGCCCGACAGCAACAAGCAGCTGCTCAGCCAGATCCGCAACGAGCTGAACACCTCCTGGGTGCAGCTGCGCGAGCTGCTGACCACCTTCCGTCTGCAGCTGACCGAGCCGGGCCTGCGCCCGGCGCTGGAATCCAGCTGTCACGAATTTAGCGCCCGGCTGGGGTTCCCGGTGAAGCTGGATTACCAGCTGCCGCCGCGCTTTGTCCCCTCCCATCAGGCCATACATTTACTGCAGATCGCCCGCGAAGCGCTGAGCAACGTGCTTAAACACGCTGAAGCAACGGCGGTCACGGTCACCGTCAGCCAGCACGACAATCAGGTGAAACTGACGGTTCACGATAACGGCCGCGGCGTGCCGGAAAATGCCGAACGCACTAACCACTATGGTTTAATCATTATGCGAGACCGCGCCCAAAGCCTGCGCGGTGATTGCCAGGTTCGCCGGAGAGAGACGGGCGGCACGGAAGTTGTCGTCACCTTTATTCCCGAGAAACCGCTTACAACTGCTCAAGGAGATACCCATGACTAATCAGGAACCGGCATCCATCCTGTTGATCGACGACCAGCCGATGCTGCGTACTGGCGTGAAACAGCTGGTCAGCATGGCGCCCGATATCACCGTGGTGGGCGAAGCCAGCAACGGCGAACAGGGCATTGAGCTTGCCGAATCCCTCGATCCCGATCTGATCCTGCTCGATCTGAATATGCCGGGCATGAACGGACTGGAGACCCTCGACAAGCTGCGGGAAAAATCGCTTTCCGGACGCATCGTCGTCTTTAGCGTGTCGAACCATGAAGAGGATGTGGTCACGGCGCTGAAGCGCGGGGCGGATGGCTATCTGCTGAAAGACATGGAGCCGGAAGATCTGCTTAAGGCGCTGCAGCAGGCGGCGGCGGGCGAGATGGTATTGAGCGAAGCCTTAACGCCGGTGCTGGCCGCCAGCCTGCGCGCCAACCGCGCCACCTCTGACCGTGACGTCAGCCAGCTCACGCCGCGCGAGCGCGACATTCTCAAGCTCATTGCCCAGGGCCTGCCGAACAAAATGATCGCTCGCCGCCTGGACATCACCGAAAGCACGGTCAAAGTGCACGTGAAGCATATGCTGAAGAAAATGAAGTTAAAATCTCGCGTTGAAGCCGCCGTGTGGGTGCATCAGGAACGCATTTTCTAAGGATTACTCCCCGGCAGCAGCTTCCAGCGCGGGTCGTCATCAGGCAATGCGACCAGCGGCTGCACCACAGCAAGCGTGATCTCATTGGACGAGACGCGCTGGCCTTTCTCATCTTCTACCACCGCCGAGAGGTGCCAGCGGTTTGTCACACCTTCCTGTTCATTCCAGGCAGGTATAATCACGCTCCAGCCGTCTGCGCTGTTACTTTTGGCCGGCGACGTCAGGCTCAATGCCTGCGTATCCCCCTGCCAGTGGATCTGACGGATGCCGTGCGTGCTGCGAACCTGCAGCTTCAGCATAACGGTCTCGCCCCCTTTCAGATCCCACGGCGGCGTGGCCAGCCAGACGGACAGCGTTTTACGCTGGCGGAACTCCATCACCGGCAGGCTAGTGCGCTCCGGTGAATCGTAGCGGCTGCCGCGCAGGGATCGCGTCGCGGCGACCTCATCGGCGGAAAGCTGCTTAGCCAGCGGCACGCCAAAGCGGTAGTTGAGCTTCAGCCCAAGGTTATTCTGGCTCTCGCCGCTTTCGCCCTGCTTGTGCCCGGCGGTCAACGTGACCAGCGGAACGGGGGTATAGTTAAGCCCCAGATTGACCGCAACCGGGTTGTGGTACCCGGTTCCACTGTTGAACAGGTCAACGTTATCGCCAAAGTACTGCTCAACGCTGACGCTGGTGTTCAGGTGATGAAACCACGGCAACCAGGCTTTAGCGGTCACGTCATATCCGCGCGCCATGCGCTGCTCCTGAACGTCAGATCGCGCGCGCCATCCGGCAAAGGGCTGATAGTAGTTCGCTGAGAGGCGCAGATTTTCCCCCCACGCTTCCGCTCCCAGCCCGGCACGCTGCAGGTTTTCATCCAGAAGATTATCGTAAAAGGTGTTGTAGCCCAGCAGCCATTTCCCGGCGACCCAGCGCTGACCGATTCCGGCGTTACTGACCAGGCCATCCGTCTGCTGCGTCAGGCCAAGCTGGCTCCAGCTGAGGTAACGGTTAGTATCATTCCACGGGATGAACCAGCTCCCGCTGCTGCCGTTAAATTTGCCGTCATTATCCAACAGCACGTTCACGCTGGCGTTTCCCCAGGGCGACAGCCAGGACTCAATCTGCTGGTTCACTTCCCCGCTTACCGCGTCGCGCACCTGACCAAAGGCAAACTGACGCGCCTGCTCGCCGGTCGTCAGCCCGTTGTCGGTCATGCTGGCTTCACCGAAGGCTTTCGCCATTTCGGCGAGGTGTTTCTCCCCTTCGCCCGTTGGCGCCGCCAGGCCGAGATCGGGCAGACTATCCCCATTATTATCAAAGGGGTGCTGCGCCTGATGCATAAAGGAATTCGGCGCACCGTGAACGGCTCCGGCCGTAAGAAGGGGGAGTAAAAACAGCAAACGAATGCGGGACGATACAGCCATCAACGTCGTCAATAAGAACCTGTGTTTATGAATAAACTCTTATTATGTTAACGCGATAAGCCCTGAAATGCAGTTCTGGCGGACATTTCAGGATTATCCTGAAACAGCCCTTTCAGCTCCGGCACGCAGGAACCACAGTTCGTACCACAGCGCAGCTTCGCCCCCAGCGCGGTGACGGAATCACACCCTCCGGCAATCGCCTCCCGTATCGCCTCTTCCCCGACGCTGAAACAGCTGCAGATAATGCGTCCCGGATCCATCGCCTTCCCGACGCTCTGCCCGTTCAACAGGGCGTGGCGTTCTGCGGGCAGCACGGGGGGTGAATGAAAAGCGGCTTCAATCACCGTATGCGCCAGCGCCGGTAACGCGGTACCTTCCCAGAAACCCAGCATAAGCTGGCCTTCATGCCAGGCCAGCACGCTGCTGCGTTCACCGGTCTGCGCAACCTGCAGCTGCCAGCCCCGGCCGCTGGCGTGTTCCATTACCCACGACAGCAGCGGTTTATCGCACGCCACCGTCAGGCGTGAAGCTTTACGCCACCAGTAAACCGAAGAGGGCATTTCCAGCCCTTCGCGGGCATAGAGTTCTCCCTGCCAGACGGGCTGCCAGGGCTGGATTCTGACGGCGGTTTGTTTACTCTCCGGCTGGCCCGAAACCGGATCGCAGCGCCCTTCCACCAGCGCATTCACCTTTCCCTGGCGGGCAAACGCAGCGTTCCAGTGCATCGGGGCAAAAGCGTTCCCTTCACGCTGGGCGTCGCTGATGCGCACTCTTGCTACCATGACGCCGCGCGGCGAACTGATGCGCGCCAGCTGGCCGTCGCACAGGGAAAACCGAACGGCGTCTGCGGGGCAAACCTCAACAAACGGTTCGGCGATATGCTGCATCAGTCTGGCCACATATCCTGTTCGCGTCATGGTATGCCACTGATCGCGGATGCGCCCCGAGTTGAGAATCAGCGGGTACAACGCGCTGACCGTCGCACCGTGCGACTGTGGGTCAACGGGAACAATGTTGCGGCACGGGAAATCCCCCCCAGGCCACTGCCAGGGTTCAAGCCGCTCCCACTCCTCACGGGTAAGCGTAGCCAGGTCATGAAGGTTTAACGCCCGCGCGCCGTCATTTTCAAAGGCCGTCAGCGCCGCATGCTCGCAAAAAATCTCGTGGGGATGCAGCCAGGCAAAGGCGTCGCCGTGCCCCAGCCGTTTCGCCACCTGCGCGACGATCCACCAGTCCGGCTTTGCCTCACCGGGCGCGGGCAGAAACGCGCGCTGGCGCGAAATGCGTCGCTCGGAATTGGTTACCGTGCCGTCCTTCTCTCCCCAGGCCAGCGCCGGAAAGCGAATATGGGCAAACCGGCTTGTGTCGGTATCATTCATCACCTCAGAGACAATGACCAGCGGGCAGCGCCCCAGCGCCTGACACACCGCGTGGCTGTCCGGCAGCGAGACGGCAGGATTGGTGCCCATGATCCACACCGCCTTCACCTCACCGCGGGCAATGGCGTCAAACAGCTCCACCGCCATCAAGCCCGGCGTCTGCGCAAGCCGTTCCGTTCCCCAGAAACGCGCCACCCGAGAAATATCGTCCGGCTCGAAGTTCATGTGCGCCGCCAGCTGGTTTGCCAGCCCGCCCACCTCTCTTCCGCCCATCGCGTTTGGCTGTCCGGTCAGCGAAAATGGGCCGCAGCCCGGACGGTTAAATTTCCCGCTGGCAAGGTGCACGTTAATGATGGCGCTGCACTTGTCGCTGCCGCTGGAGGACTGGTTGATTCCCATGGTGTAGAGGGTGATGGCCCGGGGGGCCGTCATAAACCAGTCGTAAAACGTACCGATATCCTGCGGCGAGAGGCCGCAAAACGCCGCCACGCGGGATATCGGCCACGCGTCCGTTCCCTGAATGACATTAAGCAGACCGACGAACAGCCCGGCGTCGCTGCCGGGAGTGAGCGCCAGATGCAGGTCAGCAATATCACAGGAGGCGGTTCTGCGCGGGTCGATGACCACCACTTTCATCTCCGGATTGTTGTGCTTTGCCTGTACCAGGCGCTGATACAGCACCGGATGCGTCCAGGCCGCGTTTGAGCCCACCAGCACCACCAGATCGCTGTTTTCCACATCCTCGTAGCTGCACGGCACGACGTCTTCACCAAAGGCGCGCTTGTAGCCAACGACTGCCGATGACATGCAGAGCCGGGAGTTGGTATCAATGTTCGCCGCGCCGATAAACCCTTTCATCAGCTTATTGGCGGCGTAATAATCCTCGGTAAGCAATTGCCCGGACGCGTAAAACGCCACCGCCTGCGGCCCCCATTTGTCGATAATGTCCTGGAGGCGCTCGCCTGCCGCTCCCAGCGCCTGCGCCCAGGCCACCTCAGCACCGTCAACAACGGGGCGCAGCAATCGCCCCTGTAACCCCATTGTTTCCCCCAGGGCCGATCCTTTCACGCACAAGCGGCCAAAGTTCGCAGGATGGGTTTCATCCCCCCGAACGCTGACCGTTTCACCTTCCACGCGGGCGACCACGCCGCAGCCGACCCCGCAGTAGGGACACGTTGTCCGGGTTTCCGTCATGAGGCCTCCGCACGCATTACCAGGGCATCATTACCGACCCACACCTTGCCGTTCTCAATTTTGACCGGCCAGGCGCGCACCGCGGGTTCGCCGTTCTCCACCTGACAGCCGTCGCGCAGGCGGATACGCTGCTTGTAGAGCGGGGAGATCACCACCGACTCCCCCGCCGCATCGCCAAGAATGCCGCGGGAAAGCACGTTCGCGCTGCTGCCAGGCTCCCGATCGTCGAGGGCGTAAACGGTTTTGCCAAAGCGGAACAGCGCGATCGGCTTATGCCCAAGCCGCGCGCCGATTCCCGCCTGCTCGGGGATATCGTCGATGCCGCAGATTTCCTGCCAGCGCTTGCTTTCATCAGACGGCGCGACGTTCACCGCGGTGCGGAACAGCGCCAGACGGTTCGGGTCGTTAAGCGTGGTTTGCCATTCGCACTGGTAGGTTTCCACCACCCGGGCCATCTCCTGCTCCAGCTCGTGGGCGATGCCCAGGCTGTCGTTGAGGATCACCTCACGCAGGTAGTCGAGGCCGCCTTCCAGGTTGTCCATCCAGGTGCTGGTGCGCTGCAGGCGATCCGCCGTGCGGATGTAGAACATCAGGAAACGGTCTACGGTGCGGATCAGCGTGTCATCATCAAGATCGCTGGCGAAGAGATCCGCGTGGCGCGGCTTCATGCCGCCGTTGCCGCACAGGTAGAGGTTCCACCCCTTATCGGTGGCAATCACCCCCACGTCTTTACTCTGCGCCTCGGCGCATTCGCGGGTACACCCTGAGACCGCCATTTTGATTTTGTGCGGTGCGCGCAGGCCTTTGTAACGGTGCTCGAGCCTGACCGCGAGGCCGGTGGAGTCCTGCACGCCGTAGCGACACCAGGTCGACCCGACGCAGGACTTCACCGTGCGCAGGGATTTGCCGTAGGCGTGCCCGGTTTCAAATCCGGCTTCCACCAGCGCCTGCCAGATCTCCGGCAGCTGTTCCAGCGTGGCGCCAAACAGGTCAATACGCTGGCCGCCGGTGATTTTGCTGTACAGTCTGTAGCGTTTTGCAATCTGACCGATGGCGATCAGCCCGTCGGCGGTCACTTCCCCCGCAGGCATGCGCGGCACGATGGAGTAAGTACCGTCCTTCTGGATATTGGCGAAGTAGCGGTCGTTGGTGTCCTGCAGCGGCAGGTGTGCCGGTTTCAGCAGATACTCGTTCCAGCAGGAGGCGAGCACTGACCCCACCAGTGGCTTACAAATTTCGCACCCGTGTCCCTGACCGTAGCGGCTAATGAGCTGGTCAAAGGTGCGGATATGGTTGACGCGCACGAGGTGGTAAATCTCCTGACGCGAGTACGGGAAGTGTTCGCAGATGTCCTTTTTCACCTCCACGCCCTGCGCCGCCAGCTGGAACTCCATCACCTGCTTCACCAGTGCGCTACATCCTCCGCAGCCGGTCGCCGCTTTGGTGCACTGCTTAATTGCGCCGATATCCGTTGCGCCCGCACTTACCGCCTGACAGATATCGCCTTTGCTGACGTTATGACACGAACAGATTTGTGCGCTTTCCGGCAGCGCTGCCACGCCGAGCGCTTTTGGCGCACTGCCTGACGACGCGGGTAATATCAGCGTTTCCGGCTCTTTTGGCAGGGCTATCCCGTTGAGCATCATCTGTACCAGCGTGGCGTATTCGCTGGCATCACCCACCAGCACGCCGCCGAGCAGCGTTTTGCCGTCGTGGCTGACCACGATTTTCTTGTAGATTTGCTGCGGGCCGTGCGTCCACTGGTAGCTCAGCGCCCCTGGGGTGCGGCCGTGAGCATCACCGAACGAGGCCACGTCCACGCCCAGCAGCTTGAGTTTGGTGCTCATATCCGCGCCGGCGAAGGTTTTCTCCTCTCCCGCCAGCGCGGCGGCGGCCACCCTCGCCATCTGGTAGCCGGGCGCAACCAGCCCGAAGATTTTCCCTTCCCACAGGGCGCATTCACCAATGGCCAGCATGTCCGGATCGGAGGTCTGACAGCGGTCGTCAATGCCGATCCCGCCGCGTTCGCCGATAGCCAGCCCGCTGCTGCGCGCCAGCGCGTCCTGGGGACGAATGCCGGCAGAAAAGACCACCATGTCTGTTTCCAGCTGTTCTCCATCGGCAAAGCGCAACACCAGCCCGCCGTCCGCGGCGGCGATCTCCGTCGTTGCTTTACTGGTATGCACACCGACGCCAAGCGCCTCGATTTTCTTGCGCAGCATCGCCGCGCCGTCGTTGTCGAGCTGGACCGCCATCAGATTGGGCGCAAACTCCACCACGTGAGTTTCCAGCCCGAGCTGCTTCAGGGCATTCGCCGCCTCCAGCCCCAGCAGCCCGCCGCCAATCACGACACCGCGGCGTGAGCCCGCCGCGTGCGCCGCAATCTTGTCCAGATCGTCAAGGGTGCGGTAGACAAAACAGCCCGGCAGATCGTGGCCCGGCACGGGCGGCACGAACGGGTATGAGCCGGTCGCCAGCACCAGTTTATCCCAGTGGGTTTCGTGCCCGCTGGCGCTACGCACCACGCGCGCGTCGCGATCGATAGCGACAATCTGCTGCGACAGGCGCAGCTCAATGCCGTTGTCGGCAAAGAAATCCCCCTCCACCAGCGAAAGCGACGCCGCGCTGCGGCCGCCAAAATATTCCGACAGATGCACGCGGTCATAGGCGGCATAGCGCTCCTCGCCAAAGACAACGATCTGATACTGCTGATGCAGATTGCGGTTAACGCAGTCTTCGAGAAAATGATGGCCGACCATACCGTGCCCAACCACCACCAGAGTAGGTTTTGTCATAGCGTTCTGTCCTGCAACCTGCGGTTGCGTAGTGAAACGATCGAACAGCCAGTCCGCGTGCGCGGGCGCAGCCGTTGCCAGTAAATCGGTAAATGTCGCCGCGCTGCGGCAGTCCCCCATCAGCAGCACGCCAGCCAGCGCCCCATGATGGATCAGTAAACGACGATAGTGACGGGTCAGCGGATCCCATGCGCTCCAGACCACATCGCCCTCCTGCTCTGCCGCGCGACCGAGGCTGAACAGCTCAACGCCGGTCACCTTGAGGCGCATGCCGTTGTCGGTCAGAACAAACGGCGCGGTGACGTCTCCGGCCAGCCGTGCGGCGAGGATATCCGCCTGCGCCAGACAGGGGGCGACCAGGCCAAACGTCTGGCCGTCAATTTCACAGCATTCGCCAATGGCGTAGACGTCCGGCACGGAGGTTTGCATCTGGTGATCCACCACGATGCCGCGCGCGCAGCGAATGCCGCTGGCCTGCGCCAGCACGACGTTGGGCTGCACACCCGTCGCCAGCACCACGCGCGCGGCGGTGACGCTGCGTCCGTTCAGCAGCGTCACGCTATTCCCGTCAATCGCCGCGATGCCAGAGGCGAGCTCACAGCGCACGCCCCGCGCCGCCAGCGCCTCTTCCAGCAGCACGCCCGCCTTCTCATCCAGATGCCGCTCCATCAGCCACGGACCGCGATGAACAAGGGTGACGTTGTCCCCTGAGCGCGCCAGCGCTGCTGCCGTCTCCACCCCGAGCACGCCGCCGCCCAGCACTACCGCCGGACCGGCGATCGCCCGAATGGCCCGGATATCCTCCAGGGTACGGAATGTGAAGACATGCGGCGCATCGCAGCCGGGAATTGGCGGAACAAAGGGCGTTGATCCGGTGGCAAACACCAGCGCATCCCAGCCCAGCGTGCGGGCGGTGGTTTGCACTTCCCGCGTGTCCACATTCACGGCGAGCGCCTTTTCGCCCCGCAGCACCGTCACGCCCCGTTCCTGGTACCAGTCGTCACTCTGAAGACAGATCCCCGCCGCCGTTTTTTCACCGCCCAGCACCGGCGAAAGCTGGATGCGGTTATAGGCATGCTCCGGCTCGTCACCGATGACGGTAATAGTGAAACGATCGGCAGCACGCCCGGTGAGCGAGGCAATCAGCCGCGTGGCCGCCATGCCATTTCCGATAATGACTAGTCGCATCAAAGCCCCCTCGCTACGCCGCTTTCGGCTGCTTTTCGTAGAGGAAATGCAGGATCTGCTGGCGCATGTGGTGATAGCGGCTGTCGTCGGCCAGCTGCACCCGGTTACGCGGGCGCGGCAGGTCAACGT
Organism: Enterobacter sp. GER_MD16_1505_Eko_090; assembly: GCF_003331015.1. NCBI lineage: Bacteria > Pseudomonadati > Pseudomonadota > Gammaproteobacteria > Enterobacterales > Enterobacteriaceae > Enterobacter > Enterobacter sp. GER_MD16_1505_Eko_090. Next base: position 237,429 of record NZ_PUQF01000007.1, read on the forward strand.
GCAGGATCTCCCCGACGGTCGCCGCCGGGCCGTTGGTCATCATCAGCACGCGATCGGAGAGCAGCACCGCCTCGTCCACGTCGTGGGTAATCAGCACGATGGTGGTGTTCAGCGCCTGCTGGATCTGCATCACCGAGTCCTGCAGACGGGCGCGCGTCAGCGCATCCAGCGCGCCGAAGGGTTCATCCATCAGCAGGACTTTCGGCTTCATCGCCAGCGCGCGGGCAATCCCGACGCGCTGCTTCATGCCGCCGGAGATCTCCCCCGGGCGCTTGTGCAGGGCGTGCCCCATCTGCACGCGGTCGAGGTTGTGCTCAATCCACTCCCGGCGCTCCGCCTTGCTCATGCTGTGGCGAAACACGTGATCTACCGCCAGGGCCACGTTGTCGAAGCAGGTGAGCCACGGCAGCAGCGAATGGTTCTGGAATACCACCGCGCGCTCCGGACCCGGCCCGGCAATTTCGCGGTTGTCGCAAATCAGCCCGCCTTCCGTCGGCAGCGTGATCCCAGCGATAAGGTTAAGCAGCGTCGATTTACCGCAGCCGGAGTGCCCAATCAGGCTGACGGTTTCGCCCTCATGGATATCAAAGGAGACGTTCTGCAGCGCCAGAAATTCGCCGCTGGCGGTGGAAAAACGCTGGCTCACGGCCTGGACCTGGATTAATGGTTTCATGTTCGCTCCTTATTTTTCCTGCCAGCTAAAGCGACGGGCGATCAGCATCAGCCCCTGCTCCAGCAGCAGCCCGACCACGCCAATGATGACGATGGCGATGAGAATGTTTTCGACGTTGAGGTTGTTCCACTCGTTCCAGATCCAGAAACCGATCCCTAAACCGCCGGTCAGCATCTCGGCGGCGACAATCACCAGCCAGGCGATGCCGATGGAGAGGCGCACCCCGGTCAGCACCGCGGGCAGTACCGCCGGGAAGAGAATGCGGCGCATGATGGTCCACTCGGAAAGCTGCAGCACCCGGGCCACGTTGAGGTAGTCCTGCGGAATGCGGCGCACGCCTTCGGCGGTGTTGATCACCATCGGCCAGATGGAGCAGATAAAAATGGTCCAGCTCGACGCGGGCTCCGCTTTCTGGAACAGCAGCAGGCCGATGGGCAGCCAGGCCAGCGGGCTAACCGGGCGTAACAGCGCGATCAGCGGGCCGAACATGCGCGAAAAAAAGGTGAAGCGGCCAATCAGGAAACCGAGCGGGATCCCGGCGAACGCGGCCAGGCCAAAGCCCACCGCCACGCGCTGTAATGAGGCGAGCACGTTCCAGCCGATGCCCATGTCGTTTGGCCCGTCGCGATAAAACGGATCGGCAAACAGGGTAATAGCGGAATCGAGCGTGCTGAGCGGCGTCGGGAAACCTTTGCTGTTAATCGCCGCCAGCTGCCAGAGCACCACCAGCAGTCCCAGCCCCAGAAAAGCCGGAATGATGCGCTGAAGGATCGCGTTAATCCGACGCGCAAACGTCGGCGTACGGCGGCGAACCTGCACCGGAGGCAGGACAATCACCTCTCCACTCTCCGGCGTCTCGTGTGATTTTGTCTTTTGCAGATGCTGCATAATCAGGCCCCTTTACGGTGAATGGCGAAACGGCTGGCGTATCCTTCCGGGTCGGTACCGTTCCAGACTGTGCCGTCCATCAATGTGCTGCTGCGTAGTGGTGAAGTCGGTGTGGTAATGCCCCCCACCGCCGTGGCGGCATCCTGCCAGACCGCCGTCTGGTTAATGCGTTGTGCGATGCCCGCGTAGTCCGGGGCGGCTTTGAGCAAGCCCCAGCGGCGGAACTGGGTTAAGAACCACATGCCGTCGGAGTGATACGGGTAGCTGACGGCCCCCTCGTTGAAGAAGCGGATCGGGTGCGCGTCCTGCCAGCGCTGGCCCAGGCCGTTGTCGTACTCGCCGAGCATGCGTCCGGTGAGATACTGCTCTTTGCAGTTGAGCCACGCCCGGCGGGAGAGGATCTGCGCGGTTTCGCGTTTGTTTTCCGGGGAGGCCTCAATCCAGCGCGCCGCCTCCAGCACTGCGCTCACCAGCGCCCGGGCGGTGTGCGGGTTTTTCTCCACCCAGTCGCGACGGGTGCCGAGGATTTTTTCCGGATGATCGGCCCAGATGGACTGAGACGTCGCAGCGGTAAAACCGATGCGGTCGTTGATGGCACGCGCGTTCCACGGCTCGCCGACGCAAAAGCCGACCATGTTGCCAATGCGCATGTTCATCACCATCTGCGGCGGCGGCACCACCACCGTGCGCACGTCGTCAAAGGGGTGAATGCCCGCGCTGGCCAGCCAGTAGTAGAGCCACATGGCGTGCGTCCCGGTCGGGAAGGTGTGCGCGAAGGTATAGGTGCCAGGCGCCTGCTGCCCAATCCGCTTTTTCAGCCCGTCAAGGTCACGAACGCCCTTCTCTTCCAGATCGCTGGAGAGCGTAATCGCCTGACCGTTCTGGTTGAGGGTCATCAGGTTAGCCATCTGCTGTGGCTTGCCGGCGATGCCCAGCTCCAGTCCGTACAGCAGGCCGTAAAGAATGTGCGCGGCATCGAGTTCGCCCGCCACCAGCTTGTCGCGCACCGCCGCCCAGCTCGCCTCTTTGGTGGGCACGATGGTAATACCGTATTTTTTATCAAACCCTTTCAGCGCCGCGATAACCACCGGGGCACAGTCGGTCAGCGGGATAAACCCGATGCGCACTGTTTCCTGCTCCGGTTTATCCGAGCCTGCCGCCCATGCGGCCTGCATGACACCCGGCAACAGCATTGCACCACTCGCCAGCATGCTGGCCTGCAAAAAACGCCGTCTCGACAAATCCGCCATGACCACTCCTGAAAAAAAACCAAAAAAAAGCGCCCACGGTGCCGAAGCACCAGTGGACGCCTTTATCCCGAAGACGGATGCACCGCCGTTGGCGCATCGTCAAAAATGGTTAATCTGATAATGCAAAGTGAATGCCAGGTTTTAACACACCGTTTCTTGCGGCGCTTACCGTTATTCCCTCGCCTTTACGCACCGCAAACAGGCATAAAATGCCCACTGACCGTGCAGCTACTCCTTTGGTGTTACCTGCCATACATTCTTCACCATGAGCAGCGCGCGGGCGATATCCACCATCCTTTGGTTTTTGTCCATCGCCATTTTGCGCAGCGCCGTCCAGGCCTGTTCCTCACTCATATTCTGGTGGGTCATCAGCACGCTCTTCGCTTTATCAATGATTTTGCGCTCTTCAAGCGTATCGCGCAGCGACGCAAGCTGACGTGAGAGCTGCTCTATCTCGCGCGCCTGCTGGCGAACCAGGGTAAGCAACGGTTTTTCCGGATAGCGGATCGGCGGGTCATCCTGTTCATCGCCGGGGAGCGCGTACTCATCGTCACGGTGAATGCATTCGTCCACCGCGACCATCAGATCGGCGATGATCGTCTCCTCCAGCGTGCGCAGATGCTCAAGGCGCGCGGTTTGCAGAGCAAACCAGGCCAGCGCGGTAAGGCCGTTATCGGCGGCGGGCTGGCGGGTACAGGCCACCCGCCGGAGCTGCTCCGTTTCACGATCGGGCTGACAGTGCATTGAAAAGGTGGTCTGAACGTCAGCGGCGCTGTGTGAGAGAAAGATCTCAAAGCAGGCCTGCTGCCCGTCAATGCGGTCAACCAGCCTCTGACGAGTCACATCATCGAAAAAACCCTGCGTGAAGCCAATCGCCCCCAGCGCCCGCTCCTGTCCCGCCAGCTCCTTGCCCTGCATCAGGCTATAAAGCGCGACAAAACGTCCTGCGATTTGCGGATCGTCAATGCTGTCATTAAGCTGAGGCACGATACTGAGCAGATGGCGAAGCATGCGAGAGTAGTGTTCCATCGCCTGGGGTGCCGTTACCGTCTGCTGAATCACACCGTCACGCAGCGCGGGAAGCGTCTCCAGGCTCAGGAGCGCGCCGCCGATGCGTTCACAGACGGCACTTCCCGGAATCGGCGACTGTGTGTCAAGAATGCCGTAAAGGGCTGCGAGGTTTTCATCCACCAGCGCCCGACTGGCTTTGCATTCGGGAGCGTACAGCTTGCCCTGTGAGCAGAGCCAGACGTTGGACGCCCCGCGCTCGCACTGTAACATATGCACCAGTTGGCTAATGCCGTGCACAAGCACGCCCAGCTGTGCCAGCTTACTGAACTGCTCCTGGCGCATCATCTTTGCGCGCGTGAGCCATTCGGCAGCGCCTGGCGAAATGCCTGCCATTAATGTCATGCTTACTCTCCCGGACAGCGAAACTCCGGGGAATTAAGCAATATTCGTGCCTTTATAAGAACAGGAGTCAACATGCAGAAGATTGTGATCGTCGCCAACGGTGCGGCCTACGGCAGCGAATCCCTTTTCAACAGCCTGCGCCTGGCGATCGCGCTACGTGAAAAAGAGAGCGACCTGGCGTTACGCCTTTTTTTAATGTCGGACGCCGTCACCGCCGGGCTGAAGGGACAAAAGCCGGCCGAGGGCTATAACATTCAGCAGATGCTGGAGATCCTGACCGCACAAAACGTGCCGGTGAAGCTGTGCAAAACCTGCACCGACGGGCGCGGTATCACCGGACTGCCGCTGATTGATGGCGTAGAAATTGGTACGCTGGTTGAACTGGCCGAGTGGACGCTGTCCGCTGATAAAGTATTAACTTTTTAATAATAAACCCGTAAAAATATTATTTTCTTATGGACGCGGTTTCAGCATCAAGTTTACCTGCGGGGTTGCCGATAGGCATGGAAACAACACAGCAGGTATTTCACTTATGTTCAGATCGATTCGTGCACGCATCATCGCGGCGACGGCAGGCTGTCTGGTCGTCGCCCTTCTCCTCAATACCGTTATTAACTTCCAGGTCACACGCCAGGATAACCAGCAGTCACAGCGCGATATCCTGACCAGCACCAGCGCCAGCCATAACATGGCGATTGCCGACTGGGTAAAAAGCAAGATGACGGTTATCGCCTCTGCCCAGACCGTTGCGCTGAGTGACGACCCGGTTCCGGTGTTTAAACAGCTTGCGCAGGCGGGTGGATTCACCAACGTTTATGTCGGCTACGCCAGCAAAACGGCGAAATTCTCTGAGCCCGCGGGCGTACCTGCGGATTATGACCCGACCATTCGCCCGTGGTATCAGCAGGTGGTCAGCACGGACGGCCCGGTCGTCACCGCGCCTTACGTTGATGCAGGTACCGGTAAACTGGTGGTGACCTTCGCCGTGCCGGTGAAAGAGAATGGCGCCCTGAAAGCGGTGGTGGCGGGCGATGTGGCCATGGACAGCGTGGTGGCGAACGTGCGCGGGATCCATCCAACTCCGTCCAGCAGCGGCTTGCTTCTGAACAGTGACGGCAGCGTGATTGCGGCTAACGATCCGGCTCTGACGCTTAAACCGTTTGCTGAGACCATCAAAGGCATCGATTTTGCTGCGCTGAAAAGCGGTAACCTTGTCGACGGTACGCTGAACGACGTCGAAAAAACCTTCGTGGCAACCGCCGTGCCGGGCACAAACTGGCTGCTGGTCGTCGCCCTCGACAGCGGTGACGCCACCTCCGGCATGCGTTCCCTGCTTAAGGCCTCGGCGATTTCGCTGGTGATCCTGGCGCTGCTGAGCGCGGCCATTGTTCACCTCCTGATTGCCCGTCTGCTGAAGCGCCTGTCGGACATTCGCGACGCGATGCACAACATTGCCAACGGGACTAACGACCTGTCGCAGCGTCTGCCTGACAGCGGTGAGGACGAGGTGGCGCAGATTGCCCAGGCCTTTAACGCCTTCAGCGATAAGCTGTCGGTGGTGATGGTGCAGCTCCGTGATGCCAGCGAGTCGGTGAAAAACGCCGCTCAGGAGATTGCGGCGGGTAACCAGGATCTCTCCGGACGTACCGAGCAGGCGGCGTCCAGCCTGCGCGAGACGGCAAGCGCCGTGGAGCAGATCACCGCCTCCGTGACCCAGTCGAACGAGTCGGCGGCGGAAGCAAATGACCAGGCGAGCAAGGCCTCCGCGGCCGCGGCGCGTGGCGGCGAGGTGGTATCCCAGGCGATCAGCACCATGCAGTCCATCGAAGTCGCGTCGGCTAAAATTGGCGACATCACCAGCGTGATTGACGGTATCGCGTTCCAGACCAACATTCTGGCGCTGAACGCCTCCGTCGAGGCGGCCCGTGCCGGCGAGCAGGGGCGCGGGTTTGCCGTGGTGGCGGGCGAAGTGCGTAACCTGGCGAGCCGCAGCGCCCAGGCGGCGAAAGAGATCAAATCGCTGATTGATTCCACCACCGACAGCGTGGCCACCGGCTCCCGCTACGTGCATCTGGCCGGGGAAAGCATGGACGAGATCCGCTCCAGCATCGGCAGCGTCTCCGGCATCATGCGCGAAATCTCCATCGCCACCAGCGAGCAGATGAAAGGCATTCACGAGATTAACCACGCGGTGACCCATCTCGACCGCATGGTCCAGCAGAACGCCGAGCTGGTCGTGCAATCCGCCGCTGCCGCGGGCGCCCTGCAGAGCCAGGCGGGCGACCTTGCTGAAACCGCCGGCCATTTCCGCATTTAATTTTCTACTGGCGCGCGTTTAGCGGGTAAAACGCGCGTCAGCGGAAACTTTGAGGAATTTTGTCATTTTTGTTTAATCGTTATGCCATTTTTTGATCAAAATCAGCATCCCTCCCCCTCCCCTTTGGTGTTATGCAATGAGTGAATTGTGAACAACATCACGCTCGGATATGGCAGCAGGGAGAGCGTTGTTTAAGACTACGGGGTAAAAAATGGCACTGGTAAAAACAAGTTTGAAACTGTTTGGCGGGGATACGGTAGTGGTGCGTTGCTCAGAGCGCTGCCGTATTCATCTGATGAGTGCGAAAGCACAAAAACAATCCCAGGCGGATATTCTCACCGTGCAGGATGATAACGCCTGGCTTACCGTGCCGTATACCGGCACCTGGGATGTGCTGATCGACAGCCACAGCCAGTCGCTGGAGCATTCTGTCAGTTACGTAGCAGCTTAAATTACGCGCCCGGCCAGCCGGGCGTATTATCAGGCAAAACCCGGTCGCAGCGTGCCGTTGAGCGGGTTTCCTTCCAGCAGCGCCTTCACCTTCACCACCAGCTCATTCAGACAATCGTCCTTCATGCCGAGGCGGGTCAGCTCTTGATCGAGAGAGAAGAGATACTGCGCGTTGGTACCCAGCGGCCCGCTGGCGGCGGCAATTAACGGGGCAATCACCTGCGTGCGGGTGTCCGCTTCATACAGCGGATGGCGCGGGTCCATAATAAACACCAGCGCATTGACGGTGCGTCCGTCGTCCAGCTCCAGCTTACACCAGCTCGGCATGTAGCAGCCGGTGATCATCTCACGCTTCCAGAGCAGCGTAAGCTCCTCTTCCAGCGTGGCATCCGGGAGGCGATACGCCACGCCCGTGGTGCGTCCGCCCTCTTTCAGTGCAAGCATACGCCCGGGCTGGCACGCGCTGCCGCGTCCGGCCGTCAGGCGCAGGCAAAATGCGCGGTGCCAGCCGGTCAACGTGCCCGTTGCCGATTCGACAAATTCGAGCGCCGGGTTCCACATCAGTGAACCATAGCCAAAAATCCATACCGGGCCATCATCCGGGCGGCAGGCAAGCGTAGCAGCGAGCGACGCCGCACGTTGTTCAGCTGACCAGAGAAGCGATTCCTCAATAGCACCAAATGCCGTCTTACAATCTGCCTTCATTAAGAAATCACGCGTTAACACTTTCCACCTCCGCCACTGCATGCTTCCTTGCGACATCTGTAATTCGCCTTCCCGGCCTTAGGTGCTGGTCATTTTGCCAGCAGTTGAATAACGATAAGCAATTAGCGGACCAGTTGCAATACAACGGCAGTTCAACCGCCTGAAAAGTCAAAATGAAGGCAGCGAATTATTTCAGGGCTATTTCTTTTTATGCCATTTATCGTCGTCTCCTTTTTCATATTCATGTTTTACGGCGGCCCAGGCGACTTTGTGTGCCGTCTCTTCACGGCTGGCATCATCCCGGCGATCGTCCTTATCTTTGTACTGATCCCAGGCACTGTTAAACGCCTCTTTGTAGATATCCTGCGCGTGAGCGGGCAGCACGTTTTGCACATTATCGGGTAATTCGCGTTTCGTTTTATAAGGCATCACTTACCTCTCTTTTGGTTAAAGAGATAAGTGTGGACGACGATATGGCAGCGTGCCACCCACACTTCATTTATGAATGATAGAAAATATTAACTTATTGTTATTTAACAAATATCCGGAGAATATGGTGAATTACAGGAATCAGGCCTGATAATTATTAAAAAAGGTAAAATTAAGTAAAAAATAAAGGGCATTTAACAGAGATCTGTTAATTTAATGACCTCAAAAATCTATCTATAATTACAAGCACCTGCATTGATGGAGAAGCACATGACAGCAACACACGAGGCGGTAAAGACCCGCCACAAGGAGACGTCTCTCATTTTCCCGGTTCTGGCACTGGCTGTGCTGCTCTTCTGGGGAAGCAGTCAGTCACTGCCAGTGGTGGTTGGTATCAATATTCTTGCCCTGGTCGGTATCTTAACCAGCGCATTTAGCGTCGTTCGCCATGCGGACGTATTGGCCCACCGTCTGGGCGAACCCTACGGATCGTTAATTCTCAGCCTTTCCGTCGTTATTCTCGAAGTCAGCCTGATTTCCGCGCTCATGGCGACCGGCGATGCCGCGCCGACGCTGATGCGCGACACGCTCTACTCGATCATTATGATTGTGACGGGTGGCCTGGTGGGCTTCTCTCTGCTGCTGGGCGGGCGTAAATTCGCGACCCAGTATATGAACCTGTTCGGCATTAAACAGTATCTGATTGCCCTCTTCCCGCTGGCGATTATCGTGCTGGTCTTCCCGATGGCGCTGCCGGGTGCCAACTTCTCCACCGGTCAGGCGCTGCTGGTTGCGCTGATTTCCGCAGCCATGTACGGCGTGTTTCTGTTGATTCAGACCAAAACGCACCAGAGCCTGTTTGTGTATGAGCATGAAGACGACAGCGACGACGATGACCCGCACCACGGTAAGCCGTCGGCCCACAGCAGCGCGTGGCATACGGTTTGGCTGATCGTGCATCTGATTGCGGTGATTGCCGTCACCAAGATGAACGCCAACCCGCTGGAAACACTGTTAACCGAGCTGAACGCGCCGGTAGCCTTTACCGGCTTCCTGGTGGCACTGCTGATCCTGTCTCCTGAAGGGCTGGGCGCGCTGAAAGCCGTCTTAAACAATCAGGTACAGCGCGCAATGAACCTGTTCTTCGGCTCCGTGCTGGCGACCATTTCACTCACCGTGCCGGTGGTGACGCTGATTGCCTTTATGACCGGTAACGAACTGCAGTTCGCGCTGGGTGCGCCAGAGATGATTGTGATGGTAGCCTCGTTGCTGCTGTGCCAGATTTCGTTCTCAACCGGACGCACCAACGTGCTGAACGGGGCGGCGCATATGGCGCTGTTTGTGGCTTACTTGATGACAATTTTTGCGTAGCCCTTTTGCCCAGCGGCGCTTCGCTTGCAGGGCCTACGGGTTTTGTCGGCCGGGTAAGCAAAGCGCCACCCGGCAATATGCCCCATAAAAAAACCCGCCGAAGCGGGTTTTTTATTATTTGCTGGTATCCAGCTCATCGAAGCTCTTGACCAGATCGTCAATTGCTTTGATCTGTTTCAGGAACGGCTCCAGCTTATCCAGCGGCAGCGCGGATGGGCCGTCGCATTTTGCGTTATCCGGATCCGGGTGCGCTTCAATGAACAGGCCAGCCAGGCCGGTTGCCATACCGGCGCGCGCCAGTTCGGTCACCTGAGCACGACGGCCGCCGGACGCAGCGCCAAACGGGTCGCGGCACTGCAGCGCGTGGGTCACGTCGAAAATCACCGGAGACTGATTAGAGACGTTTTTCATCACGCTGAAGCCCAGCATATCCACAACCAGGTTGTCATAACCGAAGTTGGAACCACGGTCGCACAGGATAACCTTGTCGTTGCCACCTTCGATAAACTTATCGACGATGTTGCCCATCTGACCCGGGCTCACGAACTGCGGTTTTTTCACGTTGATCACGGCACCGGTTTTCGCCATCGCGGCAACCAGGTCGGTCTGGCGAGCCAGGAACGCCGGGAGCTGAATCACATCAACCACGTCTGCCACCGGCTGCGCCTGAGCGGCTTCATGCACGTCGGTGATCACTTTCACGCCAAAGGTCTGCTTCAGCTCCTGGAAAATCTTCATCCCTTCTTCCAGGCCCGGGCCACGGTAAGAGTTGATGGAGGAGCGGTTGGCTTTGTCAAAAGAGGCTTTAAACACGTACGGGATGCCCAGCTTCTGGGTCACGGTCACGTAGTGCTCGCAGATACGCATGGCGAGGTCGCGGGATTCCAGCACGTTCATGCCGCCAAACAGCACGAACGGCAGGTCGTTTGCTACCTTGATATCACCAATGCTAACCACTTTTTGTTTCATAGGATCGCCTTATTCAGGTGTGAATCGGAATTAAGATTAATGCAGTGTAATTTGCTTGTGCGAGATCGCGTTGATCTGCGCACGAATCATTTCGCTAATAGGATCTTCCGGACACTGCTCGACGAAATAGCTCAGATCGTTCAGCGCCACGTGCTCACAATCGAGCTGGGCATAGATCAACCCACGGTCGCGAATTTCGTACGGGTCTTCCGGATTAAACTGCAGCAGCACTTCGCTGGCGCGCAGGGCCAGCTCCATCTGACGCTCTTCCATTAACGCAGACTTCAGCGTATCCAGCAGCTTGCGGATCACTTCTGCGTTATCCGCCTCGTCGAGATCTTCGTTGAAGAGCTCAGCCACCGGGCTGATATTGCCTTTCAGCCACACGTCCAGCGTATGTTCATCCAGCGTATCGCCGTTGAAGGGATTAATGAGCCACATCTCACCGTCCAGCCACTCCGCACGCAGGATCATCTGCGTCGGAAAAATGACCGGCACCAGTGGAATATCCAGGCGATGCGCAACCCACAGCAAAATAGAACCCAGCGCAACGGCGCTCCCCTGACGATTTTTTAAGACCTGGTCCAGCCATAATGCGTCAGACAGGCGATACACGCCCCGCGTGTCGCAGAAACCCCATTCGCCGTAGAAAAGCTCAAGCAGCTTCTCTAATTGCCAGTCCTGCGGGCGCGCCTGATTGATCTCTTCACGCGCCAGGCTGACCAGATTCTCCAGCTCATCGTAGACGTACTGCGACGTAAAATCGTCGCGGATCATCTCAGAAATCAGGATCATGCCATCGCAAAGCGGCACTTTATTAAATTCGAAATCGGCTAAGGACTTCATGACTTACCCCAGTAACGACCGAGCGTACAGCGACGCCCGGGCGAGATAAAACTCAAAACGATGTAGATGATAACGCCAAACCGCCTTTCAGTCAGCCTTACGCCTTTATCAGTACCTGCGCTCATAACCACTGCCCCAGCGTCAGGCGTTCGTTGCCGCCGTAGTCGCGGCAGGTTTTGACACTGGCGTAGCCCGCCTGGGTAAAGCGCGCCCGCACGGCTTCCCCCTGCGTCCAGCCATGCTCCACCAGCAGCCAGCCGCCGGAAAGCAAATGTTGTCGTGACGTTGTCACAATGTGATCAAGGTCGGCTAAACCCTCCCTGGCGGCGACCAGCGCCGTCAGCGGTTCGAAGCGCACATCCCCCTGCGCAAGGTGCGGGTCACGCTCGTCAATATAGGGCGGGTTACTGACAATCACTCCGAACGTCTGCTTCTCCAGCGCGCTGAACCAGCTGCTTTGCAGCACCGTCACGTTGGTCAGGCCAAGACGTTCCACGTTACGCTGCGCCAGCGCCACCGCGTCGGGCATCACATCTACCGCCGTGATCGCGCAGTCGGGCCGTTCGGTAGCGAGCGCCAGGGCGATGGCCCCGGTCCCCGTTCCGAGATCGAGAATGTGGCAGGACGATGCGGGTAAGCGCGCCAGCGCTTGTTCAACCAGACACTCGGTGTCGGGGCGCGGGATCAGCGTCGCCGCCGAGACGTAAAGCGGTAACGACCAGAACTCGCGCTCGCCGACCAGGTGCGCCACCGGCTCGCCGGTTTTACGTCGGGCAAGCAGCGCGGCGAGCCGGGCTTCCTGTTCAGCAGTCAGTTCGGTTTCGCCGAAGGCCAGCAGGTACGTGCGGGCTTTACCCGTCACATGCTCAAGCAAAATTTCGGCATCGCGTTTCGGGCTTTCGCTTTCGGAAAGCTCACCGGCAGCCTCACGTAACCAGCGCTGAAAATCCATTATTCCTGCTCGGACAGTGCCGCCAGCTGGTCGGCCTGGTATTCCTGCACGATAGGCTCAATCAGCATATCCAGCTTGCCTTCCATTACTTCGTCCAGACGGTACAGCGTCAGGTTGATGCGGTGGTCAGTCACGCGCCCCTGCGGGAAGTTGTAGGTGCGGTTACGGTCGCTGCGATCGCCGCTGCCCAGCAGGTTACGACGCGTAGACGCTTCCGCCTGCTGGCGTTTCGCCATTTCGGCCGCGTGGATACGCGCGCCCAGCACGGACAGCGCTTTGGCTTTGTTTTTGTGCTGGGAACGCTCGTCCTGACACTCCACCACGATGCCGGTCGGCAGGTGGGTAATACGGATGGCGGAGTCGGTGGTGTTAACGTGCTGACCACCCGCCCCGGAGGAGCGGAAGGTATCAATACGCAGGTCCGCCGGGTTGATGTCCGGCAGCTCCGCTTCCGGCAGCTCCGGCATCACCGCCACCGTACAAGCGGAGGTGTGGATTCGGCCCTGAGATTCGGTGGCCGGTACGCGCTGCACGCGGTGACCGCCGGATTCAAACTTGAGACGACCGTACACGCCGTCGCCGCTGATCTTGGCGATAACCTCTTTGTAGCCACCGTGTTCGCCTTCGTTGGCGCTCATGATCTCCACGCGCCAGCGACGCGACTCGGCGTAGCGGCTGTACATGCGGAACAGATCCCCGGCAAACAGCGCCGCTTCGTCCCCGCCGGTCCCGGCGCGGACTTCCACGAACGCGTTGCGTTCGTCGTCCGGATCTTTTGGCAGCAACAGCACCTGAAGCTGCTGCTCCATCTCCTCAGAACGCGCTTTCGCATCCTGCAACTCTTCCTGCGCCATCTCGCGCATTTCAGGATCGTCGAGCATCATCTGCGCGGTTTCGATATCTTCCTGAACCTGTCGCCAGTCGGTAAAGCATTTAGAAACATCACTTAACTGCGCGTATTCACGTGAAAGTGCGCGAAAACGTTCCTGGTCCGCAATGGTCCCGGCATCGCCGAGCAGCGCCTGGACTTCTTCATGGCGCTCGTGCAGAGCTTCCAGTTTAGCGACGATAGAAGGCTTCATAGGCGTAAGTGCACCTTGTCTTAGAAAATGGGTATAGGGCGCTATTCCAGCCCGAGGCTGTTGCGCAGAATAGTCAGGCGTTCATCATCCCCGTCACGGGCAGCCTGCTGAAGAGATTTGGTTGGGGCATGAATCAGGCGGTTAGTCAGTTTCCACGCCAGATCCTGCATAATAGCCTGCGCATCGCCGCCCTGCTCCAGGGCCGCTAACGCTTTGGCAGTCAGGTCATCACGCACCTGCTCCGCCTGCCCGCGGTACTCGCGGATGGTCTCGCTGACGCTTTGCGCGCGCAGCCAGGCCATAAACTCACTGGTTTCCTGCTCGACAATGGTTTCCGCCTGCACCGCCGCCGCTTTACGCTGCGCGAGGTTGTGCGAAATGATGCTTTGCAGGTCATCTACGCTGTAAAGATAGGCGTTAGCCAGCTTGCCGACTTCTGGCTCAACGTCGCGCGGGACGGCGATATCCACCAGCAGCATCGGCTGATTACGGCGGGACTTCAGCGCACGCTCCACCATCCCTTTGCCGATAATCGGCAGCGGGCTGGCGGTCGAACTGATAATAATGTCCGCCTCCTTCAGGCGTTCATCGATGTCGCTCAGGGCAACCACCTCTGCCCCCACTTCATCCGCCAGCACCTGCGCGCGTTCGCGGGTGCGGTTAGCGATAATCATCTTTTTCACTTTATGCTCGCGCAGATGGCGCGCCACAAGTTCGATGGTTTCGCCCGCGCCCACCAGCATCACGGTGACGGTAGAAAGGGATTCAAAGATTTGGCGTGCAAGGGTGCAGGCCGCGAAAGCAACAGAAACCGCACTGGCACCAATGTCGGTTTCGGTTCGCACACGCTTCGCCACGGAGAATGACTTCTGGAACATGCGCTCCAGCTCGCTGGCCTTCAGATGCCCTTTTTGCGAATCCGCAAAGGCTTTTTTCACCTGACCGAGAATTTGTGGCTCGCCCAGAACCAGCGAATCCAGCCCGCTGGCCACGCGCATCAGATGGCTGACGGCATCGTTGTCCTGATGCCAGTACAGGCTGTTGCGCAGCTCGTCTTCATTGAGATTGTGGTAGTCGCATAACCAGCGGATCAGCGCTTCGTGCAGGTTGTCCTGCTCTTCCACGCTTAAATAGAGCTCGGTACGGTTGCACGTCGAGAGCACCACGCCACCCTGCACCATCGGCTGTGCAAGCAGGCTATCCAGCGCCAGGTCGAGCGTATCTGGCGAAAACGTTACGCGTTCTCGCAGCGAAACCGGGGCCGTTTTGTGGTTGATACCGAGTGCTAATAGGGTCATGTTGAGCGGGAGTAGTACCAGCGTTAATAAGGTTAGCAGAACGCATCATACAGGATGCGCGAGATCAATAAAAGAGACACCCCCCTTTCGGAGTAATAGGTTACACAACGCTTTGAGATAATTTGAACGTAGACGGTAGCCCCCTTCGACGCTAGCATTAACAGTTATAACTGCAACGTATCTCAAGGATTTGTCCTCATTATGACCCGACTGATTCGCCTGCTGCCCCTGGCGGCACTGGTTCTGACCGCGTGTACCGTCACCCAACCAAAAGGCCCGGGCAAAAGCCCTGATTCACCCCAGTGGCGTCAGCACCAGCAGGACGTCCGTAATTTGAGCCAGTACCAGACCCGCGGCGCCTTCGCCTATCTCTCTGATGAGCAAAAAGTGTATGCCCGTTTCTTCTGGCAGCAGACGGGTCAGGACAACTATCGCCTGCTGCTGCTGAACCCGCTGGGCAGCACCGAGCTGGAGCTTATCGCGAAACCGGGCGAAGCGCAGATCACCGATAACAAAGGCCAGCACTACACCGCAACCGATGCCGAAGAGATGATTGGCAAGCTGACCGGAATGCCTATCCCGCTGAACAGCCTGCGCCAGTGGATCCTTGGCCTGCCGGGTGACGCCACCGACTACACGCTTGACGATCAGTATCGTCTGAGCCAGGTGAACTACACCCAGAACGGCAAGACCTGGAAAGTGGTGTACAGCGACTATGACAGCAAGAGTAAACCGTCGCTGCCATCCAACATGGAACTGACCCAGGGCAGCCAGCGCATCAAGCTGAAAATGGACAACTGGATCGTTAAATGATGACCCACTGGCCCTCTCCGGCAAAACTGAATCTGTTTTTATACATTACCGGCCAGCGCGCTGACGGCTATCACACCCTGCAGACGCTGTTTCAGTTTATTGACTATGGCGACACGATCTCCATTGAACTGCGCCAGGACGGGCAGATTTGCCTCCTGACACCGGTCGACGGCGTGGCGCATGAGGACAACCTGATTGTGCGCGCCGCGCGTCTGCTGATGAACGCCGCTGCGGAATCAGGTCGTCTACCTGCGGGAAGCGGTGCGGATATTCGTATCGAGAAACGTCTGCCGATGGGCGGCGGTCTGGGCGGCGGCTCATCCAACGCCGCTACCGTGCTGGTTGCCCTGAACCATCTCTGGGGCTGCGGGCTGTCACAGGACGAACTGGCCGTCTTAGGCTTGAGGCTGGGTGCGGATGTCCCGGTGTTTGTGCGCGGTCATGCGGCCTTTGCTGAGGGCGTGGGCGAAATCCTCTCCCCGGTCAACCCGCCGGAAAAATGGTATCTGGTTGCTCACCCCGGCGTGAGCATACCGACCCCGGTCATCTTTAAAGATCCTGACCTGAAAAGAAATACCCCGATTCGGTCAATAGAAACGTTATTAAATTGTGAATTCAGCAACGATTGCGAGGATATCGCAAGAAAACGTTTTCGCGAGGTTGATGCGGTGCTTTCCTGGCTGTTAGAATACGCGCCGTCGCGCCTGACTGGTACAGGGGCCTGTGTCTTTGCTGAATTTGACACCGAATCCGCCGCTCGTCAGGTGCTTGAGCAAGCGCCGGTTTGGCTGCATGGTTTTGTAGCGCGTGGGATGAACATTTCCCCCCTACAGCAGGCCATTCTGGCGCAGACTGAGTTTCGGTGACAACGTCACCCTGTTCCAGACGTTGCATCGCGCTCTTTAATACACCGCCTGGATAGCCTTTGCCTGGCCCGCACAGTTTACGGCGAACGCTATCCACCACTGGACGCATGCCTGAGGTTCTTCTCGTGCCTGATATGAAGCTTTTTGCTGGTAACGCCACCCCGGAACTAGCACAACGTATTGCCAACCGCCTGTACACTTCCCTCGGCGACGCCGCTGTAGGCCGCTTTAGCGACGGCGAAGTCAGCGTACAAATTAACGAAAATGTACGCGGTGGTGATATTTTCATCATCCAGTCCACCTGTGCTCCAACGAACGACAACCTGATGGAACTGGTTGTTATGGTCGACGCCCTGCGTCGCGCTTCCGCAGGCCGTATCACTGCTGTTATTCCTTACTTCGGCTATGCCCGCCAGGACCGTCGCGTCCGTTCCGCGCGTGTGCCAATTACCGCGAAAGTTGTCGCTGACTTCCTGTCCAGCGTTGGCGTTGACCGCGTACTGACCGTTGACCTGCACGCAGAGCAGATCCAGGGCTTCTTCGACGTCCCGGTTGATAACGTATTCGGCAGCCCAATCCTGCTGGAAGACATGCTGCAGCTGAACCTGGATAACCCAATCGTGGTTTCTCCGGACATCGGCGGCGTGGTACGTGCCCGTGCTATCGCTAAGCTGCTGAACGATACCGACATGGCGATCATCGACAAACGTCGTCCGCGCGCTAACGTTTCTCAGGTGATGCACATCATCGGTGACGTGGCTGGCCGCGACTGCGTGCTGGTTGACGACATGATCGATACCGGCGGTACGCTGTGTAAAGCGGCTGAAGCGCTGAAAGAGCGTGGTGCCAAGCGCGTATTCGCTTACGCGACCCACCCGATCTTCTCCGGCAATGCCGTAAACAACCTGCGCAACTCCGTCATTGACGAAGTTGTAGTATGCGATACCATCCCACTGAGCGACGAGATCAAGGCACTGCCAAACGTGCGTACCCTGACCCTGTCCGGGATGCTGGCCGAAGCGATTCGTCGTATCAGCAACGAAGAATCCATCTCTGCAATGTTCGAACACTAATCGAACACGGCCGAAAAACCCGCTGCGGCGGGTTTTTTTGTCTCTGGGTTTTATTTGTATGATTAATGCCTCCTTCACCTGCCATTCACATGACAGATGATGCGCATACGGATGATAGATAATTGTGAAAAACGTAGCCTCCTCACATGTTCTGCCCTTTCGCGCCCTCATCGACGCCTGCTGGAAAGAGAAGTACACCTCGTCACGTTTTATCCGTGACCTGATTGCCGGGATCACCGTCGGCATTATCGCGATTCCGCTGGCGATGGCGCTGGCGATTGGCAGCGGCGTTGCGCCGCAGTACGGCCTGTACACCTCGGCCGTGGCCGGGATCGTCATCGCTCTGACCGGCGGCTCACGCTTCAGCGTCTCCGGCCCGACCGCCGCCTTTGTGGTGATCCTCTACCCCGTTTCGCAGCAGTTTGGTCTGGCTGGCCTGCTGGTCGCCACCCTGATGTCCGGCGTCTTTTTGATTCTGTTTGGTCTGGCCCGCTTTGGGCGGCTGATTGAGTACATCCCCCTTTCCGTCACGCTGGGGTTCACCTCGGGGATTGGGATCACCATCGGAACCATGCAGATCAAGGATTTCCTCGGCCTGCAAATGCCCCATGTTCCGGAGCACTATTTACAGAAAGTGGGTGCGCTGTTTATGGCGCTGCCGACGGCCAACCTGGGCGACGCCGCCATCGGGATTGTGACGCTCGGAACACTGATCGTCTGGCCTCGTCTGGGGATCCGTCTGCCCGGCCATCTTCCCGCGCTGCTGCTGGGCTGCGCGGTGATGGCTGTCGTCAATATGTTCGGCGGCCATGTCGCCACTATCGGCTCGCAGTTCCACTATGTTCTGGCGGACGGTTCGCAGGGGAGCGGCATTCCGCAGCTGCTGCCGCAGCTGGTGCTGCCGTGGGATATGCCCGGATCCAGCTTTACCTTAAGCTGGGATTCCCTGCGCGCCCTGCTTCCCGCCGCGTTCTCGATGGCGATGCTGGGGGCAATTGAATCCCTGCTCTGCGCCGTCGTTCTGGACGGGATGACCGGCACCAAGCACAAAGCCAACAGCGAGCTGGTTGGTCAGGGGTTAGGCAACCTCATCGCACCGTTCTTTGGCGGTATTACCGCAACGGCAGCCATCGCCCGTTCCGCGGCCAACGTGCGCGCGGGGGCAACGTCACCCGTTTCGGCAGTTATCCATTCCGTACTGGTGATCCTCGCCCTGCTGATCCTCGCCCCGCTGCTCTCCTGGCTACCGCTTTCCGCCATGGCCGCTCTGCTACTGATGGTGGCCTGGAACATGAGTGAGGCGCACAAGGTGGTGAACCTGCTGCGTCGTGCGCCGAAAGACGACATCATCGTGATGCTGATCTGTATGTCGCTGACCGTGCTGTTCGATATGGTCATCGCCATCAGCGTCGGGATCGTGCTGGCGTCCCTGCTGTTTATGCGCCGTATCGCGCAGATGACGCGCCTCTCCCCGGTCAACGTAGAGGTGCCTGACGATGTGCTGGTTCTGCGCGTGATTGGCCCGCTGTTCTTCGCCGCGGCGGAAGGTCTGTTCAGCGATCTGGAGTCTCGCATCGCGGGTAAACGGGTTGTGGTGCTAAAATGGGATGCCGTACCGGTGCTGGATGCTGGCGGCCTGGACGCCTTCCAGCGCTTTGTGAAACGTCTGCCTGAAGGCTGTGAGCTGCGGGTGAGTAACCTCGAATTCCAGCCCCTGCGCACCATGGCGCGTGCGGGCGTGCAGCCGATCCCTGGCCGCCTTGCCTTTTATCCTAACCGTGAAGCCGCGTTAGCGGATCTGTGAGCCGCCTGATGCAGAGGAACGTCTCTGCATCATCACCCCGATGGCCTGCTGGAGCCATGCAAGCACGGCAGGCGTCATCCAGGTTCCCTTCATCAGATGCGGCTCCTGCTGCATGGCCGTGCGAAACTTTTGCTGGGTCTCCGGGTTGGTGCCCGCGTACGACTGGAACAGCGCCAGCCAGTTTTCGGCAAGCTTTTGGGCATCGTCAGAGGCGGGGTCGAGATTTTCCCGCTGCGCCTGATGCAGCTTCGCCACCAGCGGCGGCCACTCCATCATGCGATCAAAGTAATGCTTCCGCGTAAAGGCCATCTCTTTGGGAGTAAGGTACTTCTCCCATATGCTGAGCTTGGATTCCGCAAACGCGCGCGTAATGTAATCCGTCATCTCCGGCGTGATGCCGGTCTGCACCTGCATCTGTGGCTCTACGCTGTGCATCTCGTTCAGCCGGGTAAGAAACTCCGGTTTGCCCGCCGTGTCCTGCTCCAGGCGCTCCATCCAGCGCGTCGCCAGGTCCTTCGCCCTCTCGTCCGTAACGGGTATATGGTACTCCAGCAGCGCGTTGGCCTCCGCCACCAGCCCTGACCAGATAGCCGACAGCGCGTCCTTCTGCACCGCAAACGGCAGCTGCTGTAACTCTTCTTTGCTAAACCAGCGATCGTACATATTCATTAACTCCAGAGTCTGTAGCCAGGATTCCAGGTCCGGCGCCGCATCGTCGAGAAGCCCGGCACGCAGTTCGACCAGCCGGTCGCGCAGCGTATGTATGCTACGCAGCTGTTTATCCAGCAACGTGATTTGCGCATCGAGTAACTCGGTTAACGACAGCGACTCCTGCTCAAGGAAATCCCTGATTTCAGCAAGTTCCAGCCCCGCTTTTGCCAGCGCCTGGATCATATGCAGGCGCTGAACATCCGCCAGGTTGTAAAGCCGGTAACCTGCCGCGCTTCTGGCAGAAGGCAGCAACACTCCTGTTTGCTCATAGTGATGCAATGTGCGTACGGTGATACCGGCCCGTTTCGCCAGTTCACCCACCTGAATCAACATAGCTGCTCCTTTTCTTTGCCAGTGCCGCCACTCTGGCGCCTTACGTTACGTGAGGGTCAACCCTCGATGCAAAAAAAAAACGACTCCCAGGGAGTCGTTTCGGTATTCTTTCGTCATGGCACTAGCTGTGCTTATGCTGATCTCGACGGCAGCGTTTATCGTAGTGGCGCACCCACCAGTATTTATCGCAGACTTCCTCATGTCCGCTCACGCGCGCCCCGGCGAGCCACAATACCGCACCGAGGAAGATGCTCAGTACCGCGCCATGCGCGAAGTATTGCGGAAGATCAAGCTGCGGCAGCTGGTTTAATATGGAATAACCTACGCCGACGACCATCACAAACAGCCCCAAACCCATCAGCACGTTACCGAGTAGCGAAGCGTTTTTGCGTTTCATGTGTCACCTCCGGAACTTTGGGTTGTCAGGGGAAAAGCCCCTAATCCTTGTGTGTAAAGTATAGACAACGCTCCTTTTATGAGTTGCGTGAATGATCACAATTACAGATAACGCCCACACAAAAGTTTACAAATAACACGTTGAACAGCTTGAAATTCTAATTGTTCAGGTAAGTAATTATTCGTATTTCGCTGCGACGATCGCAGAATTTTGTCAAGCGGCGCGCCAGACAGTAAACTACGCGCCAGATCTGGAACCCATTAGGAATTGAATCGTGACGATTAAACTGATTGTCGGCCTCGCCAACCCGGGCGCAGAATATGCGGCTACCCGCCACAATGCCGGGGCATGGTACGTCGATCTGCTGGCCGAGCGGTTACGTGCTCCCCTGCGTGAAGAACCTAAATTCTTCGGGTATACCTCACGTATCAACCTTGCTGGCGCGGATGTTCGCCTGCTGGTCCCCACCACGTTTATGAATCTGAGTGGTAAAGCCGTGGCAGCGATGGCAACGTTTTATCGCATCAATCCGGATGAAATTCTGGTCGCCCACGATGAGCTGGATCTTCCCCCTGGCGTGGCAAAATTCAAGCTGGGCGGCGGGCACGGCGGCCACAACGGTCTTAAAGACATCATCAGCAAGCTGGGTAATAACCCGAATTTCCACCGTTTGCGCGTGGGAATCGGCCATCCGGGCGATAAAAACAAAGTTGTCGGTTTCGTGCTCGGTAAGCCACCGGTTTCTGAGCAGAAACTGATTGATGAGGCGGTAGACGAAGCGGCACGCTGCACGGAAATCTGGCTGCAAGACGGCTTAACCAAAGCGACAAACCGCTTGCACGCTTTTAAAGCGCAATAATCCGCCCGATACGGCTTTTTTACCGCGCGTCATGCGGGTTACGTGTATAATAGGCGTAGTTATTTACTTTTCATCAATCGGTTATCGTTAACGGATTGATTATCAAGATATTAAGGTGATTTAGAAATGGGATTCAAATGCGGTATCGTCGGTCTGCCAAACGTGGGCAAATCCACCCTGTTTAACGCGCTTACAAAAGCGGGTATCGAAGCGGCGAACTTCCCGTTCTGTACCATCGAACCGAACACCGGCGTGGTGCCAATGCCGGACCCGCGTCTGGACCAGCTCGCGGAAATCGTGAAGCCGCAGCGCATTCTGCCCACCACCATGGAATTCGTGGACATCGCGGGCCTGGTAAAAGGCGCATCCAAAGGCGAAGGTCTGGGCAACCAGTTCCTGACCAACATTCGTGAAACCGAAGCGATCGGCCACGTTGTGCGCTGCTTCGAGAACGACAACATCATCCACGTTAACAACAAAGTGGATCCGGCTGACGACATCGACGTCATCAACACCGAGCTGGCGCTCTCTGACCTCGACACCTGCGAACGTGCAATTCACCGCGTGCAGAAGAAAGCCAAAGGCGGCGACAAGGACGCGAAAGCGGAACTGGCTGCGCTGGAAAAATGTCTGCCACAGCTGGAAAACGCCGGCATGCTGCGCGCGCTGAAAAACCTGACTGACGAAGACAAAGCGGCGATCAAATACCTGAGCTTCTTGACCCTGAAGCCAACCATGTACATCGCCAACGTTAACGAAGACGGTTTCGAGAACAACCCGTACCTGGACAAAGTGCGTGAAATCGCCGCGGCGGAAGGTTCTGTGGTTGTGGCGGTTTGCGCGGCCGTTGAATCCGACATCGCCGAGCTGGACGATGCCGATCGTGAAGAGTTCATGGCCGAGCTGGGTCTGGAAGAGCCGGGCCTGAACCGTGTGATCCGCGCGGGCTATGAGCTGCTGAACCTGCAGACCTACTTCACCGCTGGCGTGAAGGAAGTGCGTGCCTGGACGATTCCTGTGGGTGCGACTGCGCCTCAGGCGGCCGGTAAGATCCATACCGACTTCGAGAAAGGCTTTATTCGTGCGCAGACTATCGCGTTTGAAGACTTCATCACCTACAAGGGTGAGCAAGGCGCGAAAGAAGCAGGCAAGATGCGTGCAGAAGGGAAAGATTACATCGTTAAAGATGGCGATGTGATGAACTTCCTGTTTAACGTCTGATTTGTTTTGAATGAAAAAAATCCACGCCTTGGCGTGGATTTTTTTAAGTTAACGAACTTAAGCCCTCTTGCTTAGATAGATAGAACTCAAGATATTTTTTAGGTCTATCCTGAAATGCACGCTCTTTGCCGTAGTTATAAGCATCGTTAAAATATTTATACGCTTCCTCGAATTGATTCAACTCATAACAGACCATGCCGAGATCGATTAAGGGTGCAGTGTCTATATCCGATCCACGTGTCCGTAATGTCGTCTCTCCCCATTTCTTTGCCTCAGCGTAATCCGCGAGATCAAAATATGCGCTGTACATGCAGGCAGAGATCCAGTTGGCAAATTCAGATTCGAACTTTGGCTCAGGAAGAGCTTGCCAGGCTTTTTGGTATTGCTCTAAAGCCTCGGCGTATTTTTGGTTGTCGTGAAACTCGTTCCTTGTTCAATAGTATATGTTATAGATATTTGCATACTAAAGCCCTTGCCCCTTTAAATAAAAGACCTTCCCCTAAGCAACAATCAAATCTAATAAATAGACTCCTAAATTTCATATTATAAAGTTACTACACTGCAATCAATCATCTTATAGCAAATCTTTTTTTGTATTAATGTCTCTATAACATTCCAATCACCTCCACCAAGGCCTGCTCCTATCCTTGGCATTTGTACTGAAAGGCGATTAACTAAAGCAAAGTCAGATAATTTTTCAAGACAAACTTCCAGGGATGCATATGATACGTATTGTTTTCTGTCATTTATATTTTTCTTTATTCCATCCTGCGCATACATATTAGCAATAAATATTTGCTCTTGAGCATCAACTATGACGAAATCAACCATTCCTAATTCAGGGAAGTTATTTTCTTTGAAGCTACTGAGATAATGTTTCTTTGCAGCCGGGTATTTATTTGAAAGGGACAGAACAAAACCTTTACCCCATTTCCCTTTATTATTCACAATATGAGCAATAACTGTGGATTTTTTCAAAGGTTCCACAGCATCTCCAGATAAGTACTTTATTCGCTTTTTTTCTTGCAATGAACTCGTTGATGTTTGCCAGAAAGTTTCAAATTCCTCATTTGAAATTTCTTCAGCGTCACTTAAGTCCAAGTCGCTTTTTTTACCATCATATAATAGAAAACCTACTTTATCATTTTTGTCCAGCAAAGAGGAAGAAGCATAATATTCACCATCTATAATATTTATTTGTCGAGTGGTTACATCTCCTATAAATTCATTGAGAATGATCCCTTCACCTGCAATAAAATCCACATTTCCTTTATAATATTTTTTCACCTCAACCACAACTCCTCCCACTTTTAACAATTCTTTTAGAGACATCGAGATCTTTTGTGTTTAAGATCAAAAATGTATTTTTCCGGGGTTCAATTACATCTAAGCCAGTAACATCTATTTCGACAAAATGGCTTATGCCTTTTAATTTCCTCGCATCACCATATATATCAGCTGCTAATTGACCCAGAGACATTTTTCCAGTTCCGCCAACATCTTTAAGTGTTCGTCCGCCAATCATTTCAGGTCTGATATTAGTGAAGTATTGACCATCCCCGAATCGGGCGTGTATATCTCCTGATGAAGGTCTTATTACACCACTTTCCGTGATACCTTTCATCCCTTCTTCAGTCGTGTAGTGAATTAATGTTTTAGGAGTCAACCCCCACGGATCCACCCACCCCAGCGCATTCGGCGCATACTGGTAAAGGTTTATTCCCCCCGCCAGCCCTATCGGGTCCTGCTGCGTAAACCTTCCGCAGTCCGGGTCGTAATACCGGAACAGATTGTAGTGCAGGCCTGTCTCACGGTCCAGGTATTGCCCCTGCATCCGCAGGTTCTGAGAATATCCTGATACCTGCGTCTCGCTTTCCCGCAGCAGCTTGCCCCAGGCGCCGTTCACACCTTCCCAGCGTACCTGCCCTTCGATATCCGTCATCCGCTCCGGCGTGCCGTTGGGCTGGCAGTGGAACCAGAAAATCTCCGGGGCATCAACGCCGTCAATACGCGCCAGCGGGTCGTAACTGTCCTGATCGCTGTAAACGTAGGTCAGCGGCACATCCCCGTGCACCTCCTGCAGCAGGCGGAACCCTTCCCAGACAAACCGGGTGGTGACCGGCTTGCCGGTTGGCTGTCCGCCCAGCATCTGGCGTCGCGTTTTGCTGATGCGGCGACCGAGCGGATCGTAGCGGAAGCTAACCTGCGTCTGCGGCCTGTTGCGGTCCCGCGGCTGGCTGATGACTTCCGTCAGGCGATGTTCGCCGTCGTAACGGTAGTGCCAGCGGGTCTGGCCGTTATCCTTCTCCACGGTGCGGCCGTGGATGTCATAACGCCAGCGAATGCCGTTCAGCTGCGTCAGGCGGTTGTGCGTGACCTTCTCAGCAGATCCTTCGAGCGGGTTACCGGCCGCATCCCAGCGCCACTGCTCCTGGCCAGGCAGCGTACCGTCCTGAACGAGCAGGCGCCCGGCGCTGTCGTACTGCCAGCGGTACCAGCTGAACGGGTTATCGTCCCGCTCTTCGCGCACCAGATTATTGCGGTAGTCGTAATCCCAGCGGCGGGACCAGCGGCGCGGCGACGGGCGCTGCGCATTGCCGGTAAAGACGTCCCGGCGATGCAGGCGCCCAAGACGATCGTACTCGCTGCGGGTGGTCAGCAGCCCCTGGGTGCGGCTGGTCTCCCGGTGGAGTTCGTCGCGGGTAAAGTCGGAGACCGAGAGCTTATCGAGCGCAATGCTGAGCAGATGCCCGCTGCCGTAGTAGAACTGCTTCAGCTCGCGGCCATCGGGCAGCGTGACGGAGGTGCGGTTGCCCAGCGCGTCATACTCCCACGCCAGCTCACCGTGCTCGCCCGCTTCGCGCGTCACGCGACCGAGCGCGTCATACTCAAAGGCAAGCTCCTGCTCTGCCTCGGTGGTCCACGCGTCGGCTGAAAGCGCAGGATGCAGACCAATCCGGCTTAATAGCCCGGACGGCGTGTAATGGTAGCGGGTCTGCCCTTCCGGCGTGGTGCGGGCGATCAGCTGGCCGCTCGCGCTCCAGGCGAAGGCGTGGGTGATAGCCTCCGGATGACCGGCGGCAAAGGTGCGCGCAATCGTGCGCCCGGAGGCATCATAGCGATACTGCGAGGCCACGCCATCGAGCCCCACCTCTTCCAGCAGCAGCGAGTCTGGCCCCCAGCGGAACTGATACGCTTCGCCGTTCTCGTTTTCCAGGGCAATCAGACGCCCGCGGCTGTCCCAGCGGCGGCGCACCTCTTCACCCTGCGTATTACGGGTGGCGGTTAAGCGCCCCGCCTCGTCGTATCTGAACTCGCTCTCTTTCCCGTCGGCGCCCGCATGCTTCACCGGCAGGCCACGTTCGTTCCATTTAAGCGATTCCATCCAGCCTTCCGGGCGCTCAAGCTGCACCGGGCGCCCTGCGGCGTCGTAGCGGTAGCGCGTCTCTTCACCGTCGGCGGCTGTCTCAGCCACCAGCCAGCCCAGCGGATGATAGCGATAGTGGGTAATACGCCCGGAACAGTCCGTCGAACGGACAATCTGCCCAGCCTCGTTGTACTCCTGATAGCGGCTGTTGCCAGCGGCATCGACCTCTTCCACGACCTGGCCGAACGCGTCCCGGCGCAGCTGCGTCGTCTGCCCCATCGGGTCCACCACGCGCTTCAGCCCGTGATGTTCGTCGTACCAGAACCGGGTGGCGCTGCCGTCGGCTTCGATAATGGCCGCGGGAAGCGCGCGGTGTTCCAGCCAGGTGGTGGCGCGGGTGTTGCCGTCGGCATCGGTCTCCTGCACCCGGTTGCCCATCTCGTCGTAGACGAAGGTAACGGCGTTGCCGAGCGGATCGATGCGACGCGTGAGAAGCTCGTTATCATCCCACTCGTAGCGCCAGTTTTCACCGCGCTCGTCTACGTAGCGGACAATCAGATTCTGCGCGTTCCAGTAGTGGCGGCGCGTCTGACCATCGTAGTGCTCGACGGTCGTCAGCCCGGCGGCTAAATCATAGCTAAAGCGGCAGCCGTCGCCGGTGCTGGTGCGGTTTTCCACCACGCGCCAGTGGTCGAATTTTTGCCAGCGGTATTCGCTCTCCAGCCCGCCCGGCATCCGGTGCCAGACCATCAGGCCGTGGTCGTTGTAACGGTATTCACGCGTCACCACGCCGGAGGCATCCGTCGCGCTCGCCAGCTGGCCGCGCGCATCGTAGCCCCACTGCATCAGCGGCCAGGTTTGGTTGCCGTCGAAATGGCTGGCTGCGGTCACGCGCTGCGGGAAACGTTCATCTTCATAGCGCAGGGTGACGTCGATGGCCCGCGGCTCATCATGGATACCAATCAGCCTGCCGTGCTCGTCCCACGCCGTCAGCAGCGCGTTGCCGTACTCGTCGCTGAGGGAGGCCAGACGCAGGATTGAGGGGTTCGCCCGGGTGGGTTTATACAGACGCCACACCGCGCCGTCATCGTCGGCAATCGCCACGTCGCCGTTCTCATTGCGGCGGATAATGATGCCTTCGCTGATGCTGTAAAACGCGCGGTCGACAGGCGGCAGTTCAAAGCTCAGCTCGCGCCCGGTTTCATCGAACCAGGTCGCATTGTTATCTTCCAGCGAGAGATAGCTGTCAAAGGTCGTTGCCCAGCCCAGACCAAACAGCCCTTCGCGGGTGGTCAGGCTGTTGTAGCTGCGCTGCCAGCGAAGCGGGAAGCGCCCCGGCAGCGAGAAATCGAGTTCGTCGTCGTCGTTCAGCACCTTCACGCCGGTGGCGGCATGGACCGGATGCGAGGAGCCAAACACGGCGTTGACCGCCATATCCGCCAGCATCCCGCCGCCGGCCGCCGCTAGCGCGCAGGGCATGTTTTTGAGGATCTTGCCCGGACGCCCGCGCAGCAGGGAGAGCGCAATCATCCCCAGCGCCAGACCCGGCGTTTTACCGCTTTTGATATCGCGGACCGTAAGCGTGTCCCCGCCGATGATCACGTTCGGGGAGACGTCGTCGGAAACGGTGCCTTCGCAGGTGGTGCGATCTTTCGCACGCACCGCGGGCTGCCCGTTGATAAAGACGCTTTTGGAGCCTTCCGCCAGATACTGCGGCCCGGAGTGTTTTTCACACGCCACCTTATCTTCTTCCAGCGGCGAGGTTCCCGCGGCGGCTGAGGCCACGCTCGGCTGCCACATTTCGCTGCCAAACTGTCCGGCGGCGGAAAGCAGCATGCCCGCGTAATCGGCAAAGCTGCCCGGCGACTGCGGCTCAGGGGACGGGGTATCGGCGGGCGTGAGCGTGCCTGCCGCGCGTGCGGCGGGGATTGCGTTGGTCAGTACGTTGTTCGAACCGGTGGTGATTTTACCCGCAGGTGACGGCGGGAAAAGCGCATTGCCTAACCCTTCCGCGGCGTTGCTGATATCGTCGGTAATACCCGCCACGTTCGCCAACACGCCACCGATAATCCCGCTTAACAAACAGCTGGATCCAATTGCCGCCACGCCTGCGGCGGCAGCACCCGCACCGAGTAGAGGCGCGGCAGCCGTTGCCGCCAGCCCCACTGCCGCACCGATCACCGCATAGGCGGCACCTTCCGCCACAATGCTGGTGATATCAGCAAAAATGCTGGAGTGAATAATCTCGTCGCCCTTACGGGCCGCGTTGTTATCGCTCATGCCTTACACATTCCGGTTGTCGTTTAGCGTCAGACTCTGCTTAAGCGCGCTCCAGCGCACCTCGTCCTCTTCGGTAAAGGCTCTTAATGCCGAGAGGGTAAAAATCATCAATACCGGTTTGCCCGGCGTCTGCACGGCCAGCTGTTTTTGCCACAGGCGCTGTCCGTTACGGTCAAAGGTGGTCTCGACTTCCAGTCCGCTAATTTTTCCGTCAGGCCCGGCGTTTACGTTCCGGAATTCGCTCTGGGTGATCTCACCCATCTGAGGACGCAACACATCCCACTGGCGGTGAAACTCTTGTTCGTAGTCGCTGCCATCGGGAATCACGCCGCGGCTGACCACCACGGACAGCCCGCTTTCGTCATCGCGAATAATGTTCATGCTGTTATCCTGCCAGGCAGCAGGAAAAAGGGAAAATGAACCTTCCTGGAGGGTGTATTTCATAAGTGAACTCGGGATGATTAATATTGAGAGAAACAAAAAGGCCAATCCATGTTGGCCCTTTGGCTGGCTGTTTTATTATTTACGCCATTGACCTGATTGTTCGACTAAAACATGGCTGCCTTTGCTGACAACCAATTTCATGGGTGCATACGTCACGGTATAAGCGATCTCGCCATTCTTGTAGGTTGAGCCGATTATTTTACCTGCGGAGTCGTGCAACGTTTTTCCCCTTAAGGAGATCGTACTGTTATCGCTTTTGCGCACGCCGAGATAGACCATCTGATCACATTCGCTATCAAAATGACCGCACTTATTTATAAGAGAAATAGTGAACTTTTCGGTGTCCAGTTTTCTGGTTTCAGCGTGATGAACCGAAGCGGCTTTGCGTAACGTATAACGCAGCGGGGTATAAACATTTCCTTTTTGCGGAGGCGTTACCAGACGCCATTCCATTTCACTCCCCTTTATTTCCAGAACAGCCCGTCCGCCTGCGCCGCCAAACGATGAGTTGAACTCTACGTTCGCACGGTTTCCCGCGATCGTACCGCTAAGATTTCGCTCATCTTCTTCCGGGCAGTCGATGCGATTCCCTCTCTGGGAGATATAGCAATAAGACCCGGTGATACGGTTGCCTGATTCAGCTAACTGCAGGGTTAACGTCGAGTCGTTGCCAACCCCGCCTGCCCAAACCCCGTCAAAAGCAGGTCTCGATTGGCTATTCATTGCAAACTGCATCGTATGGAATCTGGCGGCCCATTGCTGGATATCAGCATTAATACCCGGGCTATTATCAGAGGATTGGTAATGGATTACGTCCGACTCCGGAACCACCCAGGCCGCAAAGATTTTGCCGTCAGGATTGATAACCAGCGCTGACGCGTTCTCCAGATAAAGATCTTTTAGCCAGCCTTCAACAAACAATCCTCCACCTGTGGTGGTATGCGGTTCGCCGAAGACGTCAAAGTTATCAATAAAGGTTTGGTAATGATTTCCTAACAGCGTCCTGAGATTGTCTGTCACTTCACTGTCGTTAAGGATGCGACTTACCGTATCGAGCTTATTGTATTGCGATAATTCAAGTGCCGATGACGTTTCAACGACGCCTGTCAATAAAGCCGTGAACAATACGACTGCAACATATTTTTTGGTCATAAATTATTCTTGAGAATCATTGTTGTAATTCATCGTTATTTTTATAACGTTGTCGTCTTTTATCTCAAAAGAGAGCAGTTTTTTATCCAATTCGTAGGTAATCCACTGCTCCCCCGCATCATTGTCGACCTGACCGGTACCGTATGCGCTGTTCAGTTCCTTTCTCGTTGAACCCACATGGACACCCCGCGGCGTTGCGAAGTCTTCGGCAGTCAGCGTAATCTGCGACACGATATAATCATCAACGCTTCGTTCAGCTTTATCCCACCAGAGATTGGAACTGAATATTTCTAACCCAGTCCTTTGATGCTGGTAGAATTTATAGTTCGTTCCGTCAAAAGGAACCTCACCGACAAAGCTGCCTTCCCACGGCACATCAATTTTACGGGCACTATCAGGAGACCATCGGTCGCCCAATGCGACAGGCTGGTCTTTGATCTGCACAGAAAAATCCCGTTTTGTCAGAACGGGAGGCATCACCTGAGCCAAAACCACATTGCTGCCGAGACAGGTAAACATCAGGGCAGAAAAAAGAAATGTCGGCGTGTGTTTTTTCACGTTAATCGTCATTTATTGAATGTGTATTGCAATTATCATCCAGAAGAAACCGCCAGGACATGAGTGCAGTATTTCTTAGTCTGCGCTAATGACGACTGAACACAGACAGTGAGGATTTTTCACGGTGAAACTGAAGCTCACCTTTTGTCCATTCATATCTTTTCGGGCTGTATAGCTGGTCACTTCGTTCTCCGAACGGCCGCGCGGATAATCAGTTAACCTCAACTGCGGATAGCGCTTTTTAACGGTATCAAGCGTTATGCATTGACCTGAGGAGGGTGAAAAATTCAGTAAAGGCGCCATGCCGTCGTTATCTTTGCTTAAACGTAACTCAATTGCGGTTATGTTCGTCCCATCAGCGAGTTTGATATCGTCGGCATTGTAGAAATTGATATATTCATTTTGCCTGGTCATCTTAAACGATAACGGCGCATTACTAAGGGTTGTAACGGATAACGTCTTAAGCGATGCGCTCATCCCGGAAATAAACATCCAAAGATCCTTTTTCTGAGCGTCTCCTTCAGCCATTCCCGTCGTTAATAATGCGATAAGTACCGCACCGGCCTTACTCATCTTTTGGCGTAAATTTCGCCTGCACCGCCGCATCAATATCCCCTTTATGCCCCGATCCCGGCGCCGTCGTGCCCGGCTTGGTTCCCGACGTGTTCAGATGCAGCTTACCGCCCGTAGTGATATACCCATCCCCCTCGACAAAGAAGTTAAACTCTTTGCCGATCAGGTTAATCTTGCCGTTCGCGTTGAGTTCAATGGCGCTCTCACCAGAGACCAACCGCAGCTTCGTCCCGGAAGCGATAACATACTGCTCCACCGCCGCATCCAGCTTACCTTTCCCCGTCAGGATCTCGGTGCCACCTTTCACGGCCTGGGTCTGATTCGCTTCCACGCGATGCAGTTCATTTTTCTTCACGTAATGGCTGCGCGCTCCGCCGACGCTGTGCGTTTCATCATTTTTAACGCTGGTGTCCATGTTACGCTCGGCCTGGATCCACACCTGCTCTGCACCCGCTTTATCCTCAAACCGCAGGGCGTTGGCATTGTCCACGGAACCGTCTTTCGTGCGGCTCATAAAGCCCATCTGCGTCGCCGCAGCCGGCAGCGCCCACGGCGGCAT